>CANCCF010000005.1 GCA_947374485.1 Comamonadaceae bacterium
CGGCCAGGCAGGCGCAACCCGCCACGGCATCACCCGCGCCCTGATCGATTACGACGCAACCCTCAAGCCCACCTTGAGCGCTGCAGGCTTCGTGACCCGTGACGCCCGTGAAGTCGAACGTAAGAAGGTCGGCTTCCACGGCGCTCGCCGTCGCAAGCAGTTCTCCAAGCGTTAAGCAACTGCTTACATTTGGCAAGGCCGCTGGGACGCAAGTTCTGGCGGCCTTTTTACTGGGGCTGCTAGACTGCGCCCTCCTATGCGATTCCGCCTGCTACGCCGCCGCCTCACGATCAGTGCTCCCCGCATGGCGGTCCGCAGTGCGCTTCCCTGGCCATTCCGTTGGCTCATAGCGGCCATTGTTCTGGGCTTTTGCGCCGCCATCGGCCTGTGGGCCTTTGAGTTCGGCCGCGACATTGCCGGGCTGGACCATGGCACCAAGGAAGAGCTGGTGCGCCTGCATGCGGACCTGGATACGCTGCGCGCCGAGCTGGAAAAAGCCCAGGGCGAACGCGACAAGGCGCAGTCCATAGCCAACACCGCAGGCACCCTGGTCACAGCGGGCAAGGCCTCGGAAGACAAGCTGTTTGAGCAGGTCAAGCAGCTGCAGGCCGAAAACCAGTCCCTGCGCGATGACCTCGGCTTTTTTGAAAGACTCATTCCTTCCAGCGGCGCTGAGGGCGTAGCCATACGTGGCCTGCAAGCGGACCTGCAAAACGGCAAAGACCTGAAGTGGCAGGTGCTGGTGATCCAGACCAGCAAGAGTGCCGCAGCCTTCAATGGCCGGCTGGAGCTGACTTTCAGCGGACTGCAGAATGGCAAAGCGTGGATGGCCACCTTGCCTGCTGGGCCGCAGGCCTTCAGCGTCAAGCAATATGGCCGTCTGGAAGGCATGTTTGAAGTGCCCGCACAGGTGGTGGTGAAGGCCGTCATGGCCAAGGTGCTGGAAGGCACGGCCGTGCGCGCCACCCAATCCCTCAAGCTCTAACCCGACTCAACCAAGGCAGGACCCATGTTCAACAAAAAAAAGCAGCCACCCATCAAGAGCCTGATTGCCCAGGGCAGCCACATCACCGGCAACATCCTGTTTGCCGATGGCCTGCGCATCGATGGCGATGTCACCGGCGACATTCGCGCCAATGACGAACACACCAGCTTGCTGGTGATTTCGGAAACGGCACGGGTAACAGGTTCGGTCACGGCCGACCACATCATCATCAACGGCTCGGTCAAGGGCCCGGTCTATGCCCAGCACATGCTGGAGCTGCAGCCCAAGGCGCGCATTGAGGGCGATGTGCAGTACACCGCGCTGGAAATGCACCAGGGCGCCTTGATCACTGGTCAACTGCGCCCGCTGCTGGAGGGCGAGGAAAAGCCCACACTCAAGCTGGCGTCAAATAACCCTTGAATGAATTCCCGACCTTATTGCTGTAGTATTGCGGCATTACTGATTTGACTGGAGTCGCATATGAGCGCCGTTGCCGAAAACATCCAAACCGAAATGCCAGCCCCCATCCTGTTCACGGACAGCGCGGCAGCCAAGGTGGCTGACCTGATTGCCGAAGAAGGCAACCCCGAATTGAAGCTGCGCGTGTTCGTGCAGGGTGGCGGCTGCTCCGGCTTCCAGTACGGTTTCACCTTCGATGAAATCACCAATGAAGACGACACCACCATGACCAAGAACGGGGTCTCCCTGCTGATCGACGCCATGAGCTACCAGTACCTGCTGGGCGCCGAGATCGACTACAAGGAAGACCTGCAGGGTGCGCAGTTTGTCATCAAGAACCCCAACGCCACCAGCACCTGCGGTTGCGGTTCTTCCTTCTCGACCTGACGCGTTGGGCCCCGCTCAAGCGGGGTAGACAGCACCGAGAATACGGGCGCCTTGGGCGCCCGTAACGCTTTTCAGGCTGGCCGTTTTGCGCTTCATGCACTGGCGCGCCAGCCAGGCAAAGGCCATGGCCTCCACCTGCAGCGGTGGCAGGCCCTGTTCTTCCGTGCTACCCACCGCGCAATCTGGCAGCAGCGCCTGCAGGCGGCGCATCAGGTGGGTGTTGAATGCACCCCCGCCGCAGACCAGCAGGCGCTCGCAGGCGGCCATGTGCATTTGAAGACAGTCTGCACAGCTGCGCGCGGTCAACTCGGTCAGCGTGGCCTGCACGTCCTGCGCAGACACGGCTTCAAAACCCCTGAGCCCGGCGTGCAGCCAGGCCGCATTGAACAAATCCCGCCCTGTGCTTTTGGGTGCTTGTTGCGCAAAAAAGGGTTCATTCAGCAGCCGCTGCAAAAGCGCTGTATGCACCGTGCCCCCCGCCGCCCAAGCGCCTTGGTCATCGTATGCGGCACCAGTATGGGCTAGGCACCAAGCGTCCATCAGCGCGTTGCCGGGCCCGCAGTCAAAGCCGGTGACGGCCACGGGCAGCGCGGCGTTGAGCAAGGTGATATTGGAGATGCCACCGATGTTGAGCACGGCCGTCTGGCCGGGCAAAGCGCCGAAAAAAGCCTGGTGAAAAGGTGGCACGAGCGGCGCGCCCTGGCCGCCCGCGGCCACATCGCGGCTGCGGAAGTCGGCCACCACCGTGATGCCGGTCAGCTCTGCCAACAGGGCAGGCTGGTTTAGCTGCAAGGTGTAGCCGGTGCCGTCAAACTGCTGCGGCCGGTGGCGCACCGTCTGGCCGTGGGCGCCGATGGCCAGCACGCTGCCAGCGGCCACATCGCAGCGCTCCAGCAATTGCTGCACCACGCTGGCATAGACCCGCACCAGCGCATTGGCCGCAAGGGCCGCACGGTGCAGCTCATTGGGGCCTGCGGTATTGAGCGCCAGCAACTCCTGGCGCAGATCGGCCGGAAGCGGGGCGCTGATGTGGGCCAACACTCGGGGCAGGGCAGGCGCAAAGTCCACCAGCACGCCGTCCACCCCGTCCAGCGAGGTGCCGGACATCAGGCCTGCGTACAGTTCCATCACGTCACTGCACTCAGGTGAGGCCTATTCCACGCTGCTGAACTGCACCTGCGCAGCGGCAGCCAGGGCCACGCGGGCCTGGGCCGCGGCGCGGTCAAAGGCGGGCTTCAGGGCAGCGGTGAGTGGCACGGTGTCATTGCGCCGGGCAATGGTCTGCGGATCCTGGTAGACGCCGCCCACACGGTATTCAAAATGCAGGTGGGGACCTGTGGCCCAGCCGGTCATGCCGACCTGGCCAATCACTTGCCCTTGGGGCACGGACTGGCCAACGCGCACGTTGATGTGGCTCAGATGGGCGTAGACCGTGCTGATCTGGCTGCTGTGTTTAACCTTGATCACATTGCCATAGCCATTCTGCACGCCGGCAAACTCGACGACCCCGTCACCCACGCTGCGCACGGCTGTGCCAATGGGCGCTGCATAGTCCACACCCAGGTGGGCCTTCCAGACCTGCAGGATGGGGTGAAAGCGCATCTTGAAACCGCTGGTGATGCGTGAAAACGCCAGCGGCGCGGCCAGAAACGCGCGCTTCATGCTCTCACCGGCCAACGTGTAGTAGCCGCCCTTGGCCTCGGCGTGTGCCGCACCGCCTGTGCCTTGCACCGGCTCCTGGAACCACATGGCTTGGTAGGTCTTGCCGCTGTTGACAAACTCGGCACTCAGCAGGCGCCCGGCGCGCATGGGCTCGCCGTCGCCTTCCAGGGTTTCGTAGACCACCGAAAAGCGGTCGTCCTTGCGCAGCGCACGGTGGAAGTCGATGTCGCCCGAGAACACTTCGGCCAGCTGGCTCGCCACCGAATCCGGAATGCGGGCCGCGTCCGTCGCCGCAAACAGCGAGGATGCAATCGTGCCGCTGGCCATGCGGGTGGAGGCTCGCAGGGGCAATGTTTCCAGCCTGGAGACAAAGCCGGTGGCGGTCTTTTCAATGCTCAGTCGGGTGAAGGTGCCGTCGTCCTCCGGGCTCCAGCGCGCCTGCAATTTCAGCAAGGTGTTGTCGCCCGTGGCCTCGGCCGTCACGGCACGCCCGGCACGTCCGAGCAGGTTCTTTTGTGCCAGGGCGTCGCTGCGCAAAAAGGCTGCGGCCTGGGGGTCTGATACGCCCAGGCGTTTGAACAGGGTGTCTGCCGTATCGCTGGAGCGGGTCAGGTCCGAGCGGTACAGGTTCAGGGCCTGTGCGTCCAGGCCCGCGGCCTGCGCAGCCAGATCCGGCAGGGCCAAGCTTTCACGCAGGCTGCGCACCGGCAATTGGGCTGCATCAGGTGCCAGGTTGGCCACTGCGAAGCTGAAGCCGGTGCCAGTGAGCATCAGGGCAGCGAGGGTGGCAACAATGCGTTTGGGGTGGCGGGCCAGCAGGTCTGCGGCAAAGGCCAACAGATTTTCCGCAGTGCGGCTTATTGCGCTTTTCAAATCGGGGCTCCAGGGGGGGCAGGGCGACGCGACTAAAATTGCAGCCGCAGGTTCCATGCACGTTGCAGGAATGACTCCGCAGTATAGCGGCCACGGCCTTGCCCGCCCGATAGAAAACCCTTATGAATCAAGCCTCCAGCCCAACTTTACCTCTGTCTGACCGCGTGCGTGAGGCGCTGGCAGTGACCCTGCGGGGATGTGAAGAGCTGCTGCCCCAGGACGAGTGGGTAAAAAAGCTGGCGCGCTCCGAGGCTACTGGCACGCCCTTGCGCATCAAGCTCGGCTTGGACCCCACGGCCCCTGACATCCACATCGGCCACACCGTGGTGCTCAACAAGATGCGCCAGTTGCAGGACCTGGGCCACACCGTCATCTTTTTGATTGGCGACTTCACCAGCATGATTGGCGACCCGAGCGGGCGCAACAACACCCGCCCACCGCTCACCGCCGAGCAGATCAAGGTCAATGCCGAGACCTATTACAAACAGGCCAGCCTGGTGCTGGACCCCAGCAAAACCGAGATCCGCTACAACAGCGAGTGGAGCGACCCGCTGGGCGCGCGCGGCATGATTGCACTGGCCTCGCGCTACACCGTGGCGCGCATGATGGAGCGCAACGACTTCCATGACCGCTTCAAGGCAGGCACCCCGATTGCAGTGCACGAGTTTCTCTACCCCCTGATGCAGGGCTACGACTCCGTGGCTTTGAAAAGCGATCTGGAGCTGGGCGGCACCGACCAGAAGTTCAACCTGCTCATGGGCCGCACCCTGCAGGCCGAATACGGCCAGGAGCCGCAGTGCATTCTGACCATGCCCCTGCTCGAAGGCACGGACGGCGTGGAGAAAATGTCCAAGAGCAAGCACAACTACATCGGCATCTCTGAAGAACCCAACACCATGTTCGCCAAGATCCTGAGCATCTCCGACGTGCTGATGTGGAAGTGGTACACGCTGCTGAGTTTCAAAAGCGAAGCCCATATCGCCGCACTCAAGGCCGAAGTGTCAGCGGGCCGCAACCCCAAGGACGCCAAGGTCGCGCTGGCCAAGGAGATCACTGCGCGTTTTCACTCGGTGGCAGCGGCCGATGCGGCCGAGCAGGACTTTATCAACCGCAGCAAGGGTGGCATTCCGGATGCGATTGACGACATCAGCCTGGCCTTGGGCGAGGGCGGCGTGGCGCTGGGCATTGGCGCCCTGCTCAAGTCGGCCGGGCTGGCGGCGTCGAGCGGCGAGGGCAACCGCCTGATTGATGGCGGTGGCGTGCGCATTGACAGCGCGGTGGTCAGCGACAAGGGCCTCAAGCTCGGTGCGGGCACCTATGTGCTGCAAGTGGGCAAGCGCAAGTTTGCCCGCGTCACCTTGGCCTGAAGAGGCGCCTGTGCTGGCTCTGGTGCAGCGCGTCAGCCGCGCCCAAGTGACGGTGGCCGGTGTAGTGGTCGGAGCCATTGGCCGCGGCTTCCTGTTGCTGGTGTGTGCCGAGCAGGGCGACACCGTGGCAGAGGCTGACAAGCTGCTGGCCAAGGTGTTGAAACTGCGCGTGTTCAGCGATGCCGACGGAAAAATGAACCTCAGCCTGCAGGACATCGATGGCCAAGGCACGCAGGGTGGTCTGCTGGTGGTCAGCCAGTTCACGCTGGCAGCCGACACCTCCGGCGGCAACCGCCCCAGCTTCAAGGCGGCGGCTGCGCCCGACGCGGGTCGACGCCTGTACGCGCACTTCGTGGCGCAGGCACAGCTGCAGCACAGCCCGGTAGCCACCGGCATCTTCGGCGCCGACATGCAGGTGGAACTGGTCAACGACGGGCCGGTGACTATTCCTTTGCGCCAGACTGCAGCACCACGTACATAGCGGCCGCGGGAAAGCGCAAAGCCACCCCACCCGAAGAACGCTGGAGCGCCAGGCTTTGCAGCGCCATGCCATTCATGTCCAGCACCGTGGCCCGTTGCAGGCCGGGGTTGTTGATGGTCACGTCCAGCTTCGCGCGCTGCACCATCCAGGGTGCCTGCCCGAAGGATGTCACGGCAAAACCCGGCACCCGGCTGCCGTCTTCCATGGTGATGGTGGTGGGCACTTCGCTCCAGCCATCGGGGCGGCTCTGGGTGGCAAATTGCACCAACACGCGTTTGGAACTTTTCAGGGGTGCACCGTCGAGTGACACGGCCATGGCCGCACCGAAGGCGTTGGCCGAGGTGAAGGAGACGTCTTGCAGCTGGTGCGAAGGGGCTGCAGCAAAATGCGCCACCACGCCCTGCACCCTGGGTGCATTGATGGTGCTGTAGCCCTTGGCCGCATCCCATGCCAGCTCCCCGGTGTTGGAGCGCAGGATAGTCCCCTCACCTGCGCTGGCAAGGCTTGCGACCTGGGTCTGTGACGGGTCTTTGCCAAAGGCCACGCTGACTGGGCCCACCAGATAGGCATTCGGCGACACGCTGGTTGGCATGCTGGAGACCTTGGCAACATCCCCTGTATCGCGGTTGGGGTCGAAGCTGGGGTTCTCGGTGATCAGCGGTGCCTTGCGCTGCCACAGGTCGGCCAGCGTCCGGTTCTCCACCACCACCGGCGAGCCCTGGCGTAAGTAGCCCAGGCGGTAGGCGAGTGCTGCGGCCGGGAAGCTGCCCAGTATCTCGGGCGTGGCGAAGGTCCATTTGCCTTGCGAGGGCAGGTAACCATTGGCCGATTGCGGCGGTGTCCAGCCCTCATCGCCGGTGGCAAACCAGTAGTAGCCGTCCACCCCGCTGAGCGATGCATAGGCCGACACCAGAAACGGCCCCTCCGCACCAAAGTTGTTGGGCATGACCCAGCTGCCCTCGGTCAGCAGCATGGGGCGGCCTTGCGTCTGCCGGAGGTTGATGGGCAGTTGGCCAGGATGGCGCAGCACGCTCTCATTGGTGAACTGGTCGCCCGCCACAATCGCCCAGCCTTCATTGGCGCCCTTGTGCACGCCGCCGGTATACACATTGGCGGCGTCCACGTCGCCAGCCGTGTAGCTCCAGCGCTCGGCATCAAACAGGTAAGTGCTGCTGGCCGTTTTCCAGTTGCCCGCGTTGACCAATTGCCTGACCCCCAGCTCTTTGCGCAGGTAGTCCACCATGTCGGCATTGAAGCGGTGCATGGTGCGCGCCAGAAACTCGGTCTGGTCGGCACGCCGCAGCGCCTTGCCGCCCAACAGATCCCCGGGGGCACCCACGAGGGGCCCGGCCTCGGGGGCCTGGGTCAGCTCCCAAACAGGCAGCAAGGCCATGCGTCTTTCCTGCGGCGCATCACCCGCGTCCGTTGCTCCACGCCAGGCCGACTGGGCCTGTGCGAGGGAGCCATATTTTTGCTGCAGGAAGCTGCCATAGCGCCGCTCCAATGCCACGCGTTGTGGGCCCTGGATGCCTTCTACCGTCCAGAACAGCAGGCTGTCTTCGTTTTGCAGCTGGAGGATGGCCAGGCTGCTGTCTTCTGCCAGGCTGATGCCGGTGTAGGGGTTCTTTTCCGTCAGCAGCTTCTTGAGCCAAACCTTGTAGGCCTGTTGCAGCTTGGCGTCAAAAAACAGCAGGCCCTGAGCTGATTGCCTGGCGCCGCCCGCAATGCCCCAGTCGGGCGAGAGCTGCATGGCATGGGCCCAGTAGGGCGAGAGCGTGGTGTAAATGCCTTCGCGGCGCATGGCGGCCACGGTGCGCCAGATGGCGTCGCGCTCAGACGCGTTGATGTCGGTGATGGCAGCGCCCGGTGTGGCCTTGAGGTCCGGGCTGATTTGCCGGTGCAGGCGCACCATGTTCACCCCGCGCTTGGCCAGAAAGCGCGCGTGCCGTGCCAGGTCCGGCGCGCCTTGCTTCCACAACGGCCTGCCGGGTGCATCGGTGTAATCAGCCACGTTGGTGTTGACCGCCCACAGCCGCAGGGGCTTGCCGTTGCCCAGCACCAGCGCGCCCTGGGCATCGCTGCGCACAAACCCGCTTTCACCGGCCACGGCTTCATTCAGATAGCGCAGGTCCAGCAGGGCCTCCTTGCTGAAGGTGTCGCGTGCGGGGGTGAAGGCCCAGGTGGATGCGTTGGTGGCGGTCGCCGTTTTGCCGGGGGTTTGGGCAGGGGTTTGGGCCATGGTGGCAGTGGCCAGCAGCCAGGTCACCAGGGCCCAGGCAACCAACCACCAATCAGGCATACGGGTTGGCCAGACCCAGCCTGGCCAAAATCGCAATCTCCCGTGTTTCCATGGCCAACGCGTCTTTCTTCGAGGTCTCATGGTCCCAGCCCTGCGCGTGTAGCGTGCCGTGCACGATCAGGTGGGTGTAATGCGCCTGCAAGGTCTTGCCCTGTTCCCTGGCCTCTTTCTCCACCACGGAGGCGCACAGCACCAGGTCGGCGGTGACCAGCGGGGCCTGTGTGTAGTCAAAGGTCAGCACGTTGGTGGCGTAGTCCTTTTTGCGGTAGTCGCGGTTCAGGGTTTGGCCTTCTTCGCGGTCCACGATGCGCACCGTGATTTCCGCGTCGGCGTCGAGCGCGTGGCGAATCCAGCGGGCCACCTTGTGGCGGGGCAGGGCGGCGCGGTGTGGCGCGGCATTCTCCAACGCACCGAACTGCAGGGACAGTGACAGTGCGTGCATCATGAACGTGCCTTGGATGTGTTGGATGGGCGCGTCTTGGGCAGGCCGATGCGCGGCAACTCGGGCTCGGCATCCGGCACCGCAATGGGCGGCAGGTCGCTCAGGCGCGCGGCGTCATAGGCGTCCACGATGCGGGCCACCAGCGGGTGGCGCACGATGTCGGCACTGGTCAGGCGCGTGATGGCAATGCCAGGCGTGCGGCGCAGAATGCGCTCGGCCTCCACCAACCCGCTGACCTGCGTTTTGGGCAGGTCGATCTGGCTCACATCCCCGGTGATCACGGTCTTGGTGCCAAAGCCCACGCGCGTCAGAAACATCTTCATCTGCTCGGGCGTGGTGTTTTGCGCCTCGTCCAGGATCACAAAGGCGTTGTTCAGCGTGCGCCCGCGCATGAAGGCCAGCGGCGCGATTTCCAGTGCCTGGCGCTCAAAGGCTTTGACCACCTGGTCGTAGCCCATCAGGTCGTAGAGCGCGTCGTACAGCGGGCGCAGATACGGGTCCACCTTCTGGTTCAGGTCACCGGGCAAAAAGCCCAGGCGCTCACCGGCCTCCACCGCCGGGCGCGTCAGCACAATGCGCTGCACCGCGCTGCGCTGCAGGGCGTCCACCGCAGCGGCCACGGCCAGATAGGTCTTGCCGGTACCGGCCGGGCCAATGCCAAAAGTGATGTCGAACTCGGCAATATTGTCCAGGTACACCGCCTGGTTTTGCGTGCGCGGTTTCAATTCGGCGCGGCGCGTCAGCAGGCCCGGGCCGTCGGCCGCGTCGGCCGAGCCATCCCCCGAAAGCATCAGCTGCACCGTGGCCGCGGCAATGGGGCGTGCTGCCATCTCGTACAGCGCCTGCAGCATGTCCATGGCACGCTGCGCTTTGGCCTTGGGGCCTTCCACTTTGAACTGCTCGTGGCGGTGGGCAATGCGCACCTCCAGGGCCAGCTCAATCGTGCGCAGATGTTCGTCGGTGGGGCCGCACAGGTGCGACAGGCGGGTGTTGTTGGGCGGGGTGAACAGGTGTCTGAGAATCAAGCTGATAATTCCTCAAGCAAACGGTAGAGACAAAGGCAAAGACAACCCCATGATAGGCACAAAATGATAGGCAAGCTCACAGGTACCCTGAGTGACAAGAATCCCCCCCAGGTCCTGGTGGACTGTGGCGGTGTGGGCTATGAGGTGCATGTGCCGATGAGCACCTTTTACAACCTGCCTGCAGTGGGCGAAAAGGTCTCGCTGCTGACCCACTTTGTGGTGCGCGAGGACGCGCAAATCCTCTACGGCTTTGGCAATGCCACCGAGCGCGAGGCCTTCCGCGAACTCATCAAGATTTCCGGCGTGGGCCCACGCACCGCACTCTCTGTTTTGTCGGGCATGGGTGTGGGTGATCTGGCGCAGGCGGTCACCTTGCAGGAGGCCGGGCGCCTGATCAAGGTGCCGGGCATCGGCAAGAAAACGGCCGAACGCCTGCTGCTGGAGCTCAAGGGCAAGCTGGGTGCCGACATCGGTATCCCATTGGGCGCTGCCAGCGGTGCCCAGGCCGACATCCTGCAGGCCCTGCTGGCGCTGGGTTACAGCGACAAGGAGGCCGCAGCCGCCCTCAAGGCCTTGCCGGCGGATGTGGGGGTGAGCGACGGCATCAAGCTGGCGCTGCGCGCCTTGGCGAAATAGCGCAGCACGGGTGCAATGTTTCCCCGCCGGGCCGCCCCAAGGGGAAACGCTCCCCCTTTGGGGGCAGCGAACCACGCGCAGCGGGGAGCGTGGGGGCCTATTTCCCCGCCGGGCCGCCCCAAGGCAAAACGCGGCCCCCTTGGGGGGGCAGGAAGCTACGCGAAGCGAGCGACCGTGGGGGCGAGGGTTACTGTGCTTCGCGTACCGGACGGCCATTGGCGGGTTGTACTGGCCGCGCGTTGAGCGGGAACTGCTGGCGAAACAGCCGGTACTGCGCCGCGCTGAGCTTTACCGGTTGCTTCAGCACCATCCACAGCACGCCTTCGGTGCAGGGTGGCGTGGTCAGTGAGCCCATGAACTGGTAGTAGCGCTGGTCCTTGGGCAAGAGCTCGTTCATATCCAACAGGCCTTCGGGCATGCGCACCCTGTCATTCACATCCAGCGGCATATAGGTCCAGACCTTGTCGATGAAGGTGTTGGGCTCGCCCTGCTCCAGCAGCACGGCCACCACCGCCAGTTGACCGGCCTCATTCTTGTGCACCAGGTGCGCCACCATGGCGTAGCGCTTGGAATTGACCATCTCCTCGGAGGGCGTGTGGAAGTGGAACTGCAGCAAGCGGTAACTGGCGTTGCGCACGGTGATGCTGTTCTCGCCCTCCACATCCACCTGCACGGTGTGGCCGTTGTTGACCACGGTGCCTCGGCTGGGCGAATAGTTGAACTGCAGGGGCTCTGCCGGGCCCTGCAAGGTGGCCTCGTTCTGGATGGCAATGGGCGACTGCCGTTTGCCAATGCCGCAGAGGTTGAATTCCGGCTTCAGCTTGGCCCAGTTTTGCGGACCGTTTTCGCCCTCGTACGACCAGTGCACCTCGCCACCGTGTTCCTCGGCTGCGTGGGCTTCTGCAGAGCCGGGTTTCTCACCGGCTGCCAGGGCCAGCGCACGGGCCTTGGTGTACTGGCGGCTGCTCTGCATGTCTTCGCTGGAAGGGGGCGGGCCCAGGCGGCGCTTCTCTGCACTGTAGGACGAGGGCTTTTGCATGGCGGGTGCGCCGGTCTTTTCAGCCATCTCGCCCGAGGGCGCTTTGACCGGCGTACCAATCACGGTCAGCGCCTGGCGCAATTGCTTCACGACTGCGCTGGGTTCTTTGCCTGGTTTTTCGGCGGCTGGCGCAGAGGCCTCGGCGGCCGCTGCAGCGGCCATTTCGGCCTTGCGCTGCTTGATCAGCGGGATTTCAATGATGTCCTTTTTTTCTTCCGCATGCTTGGCCGGTGCATGGGCTTCTTCCGCACGCGCCGCGCCCGCGGACCACAGCCCCAGCAACAGGGCGCTGGCATACAGCAGGTGGAAGGCCTGGCGCATGGGCCACTTCGGCATGCTTGGCATGGGTTTGATTTTCATTGAGGTGCTTCCTGGGGCTGGCTGGCATGCGGCAGATGCACGCCCAGCTTGCAGCTGTGCCTGACTGCAGTATCGGCGCTTTCACGCGATTACTTGAGCGCCCCTGGCATGGGGTCTGCCACACGCTATAGTGGGCCAAGCACCATCTCCCCACCCCGCATTGCGATTCATTCCGTGAGCATCCAGACCGACGATTTTTCTTCCGCGCCGCCCCTGCGCATGGTGTCCGCCGCACCCACCTCACCGCAGGAGGAAGCGATAGAGCGCGCCCTGCGCCCCAAGCTGCTCGACGAATACGTGGGCCAGGCCAAGGTGCGTGAGCAGCTGGAGATTTTCATTGGCGCGGCCAGGATGCGCTCCGAGGCCCTGGACCATGTGCTGCTGTTTGGCCCACCGGGCCTGGGCAAAACCACGCTGAGCCACATCATTGCGCATGAACTGGGCGTGAACCTGCGCCAGACCAGTGGCCCGGTGCTGGAAAAGCCCAAAGATCTGGCAGCCCTGCTGACCAACCTGGAAAAGAACGACGTTCTCTTCATCGACGAGATCCACCGCCTGTCGCCCGTGGTGGAAGAAATCCTCTACCCCGCGCTGGAAGACTACAAGATCGACATCATGATTGGCGAGGGCCCTGCCGCGCGCTCCATCAAGCTCGACCTGCAGCCCTTCACCCTGGTGGGTGCGACCACCCGCGCGGGCATGCTCACCAACCCGCTGCGCGACCGCTTTGGCATCGTGGCCCGGCTGGAGTTCTACACCGCGCAGGAGCTGCTGCGCATCGTCACCCGCAGCGCCGGGCTCTTGAAGGTGCCCATGGACGCAGATGGCGGCTTCGAGATTGCGCGCCGTTCCCGCGGCACGCCGCGCATTGCCAACCGCCTGCTGCGCCGCGTGCGTGACTATGCCGACGTGAAAGGCAAAGGCCTGATCGACCTGGACATTGCCAACCGCGCCTTGGCCATGCTCGACGTGGACCCGCAAGGTTTCGATTTGATGGACCGCAAGCTGCTCGAAGCCGTGATCCACCGCTTCGATGGCGGCCCGGTGGGGCTGGACAACATTGCCGCCAGCATTGGTGAAGAGCGCGAGACCATCGAGGATGTGATCGAACCCTACCTGATCCAGCAAGGCTTTTTGCAACGCACCCCGCGCGGACGCATCGCCACGCTGGCAGCCTATCGGCACCTGGGCGTGGCCGCTCCACTGCGTGACAGCGAATTGCCCGGCATCTGAGATGGATGACGCCACGATCAAGGTCTGGAGGGCCGCGCTGCGCCAAGAGCTGCTGGCCAGGCGACAGGCTGTGTCCGCGGCGGACCGTGCGCTATGGAACGCCGCGATCACCCGGCATTTGGTGGATGGCTTCCCGCAACTCGCAAGCATGGCGATCGGCATCTACTGGCCCTACAAGGGTGAGTTCGACCCGCGCCATGCCGTGCGCCATTTTCGCGCGCGGGGCGCTACCTCGGCCTTGCCCGAAGTGGTGCAAAAAGCCGCGCCCCTGCAGTTCAGAAGCTGGTGGCCCGGGGTTGCCATGGCGCGCGGCGTCTATGACATTCCCGTGCCCCACGGGACAGACCTGGTGCAGCCGCAGGCGCTGATCATGCCTCCCGTGGGTTTTGATGCGAAGGGTTTCAGGCTGGGCTATGGCGGCGGCTTTTATGACCGCACACTGGCCAGCATCACACCGTGCCCGCTCGCCATCGGTGTGGCCTACGAATTGTCCCGCGTGGACAGCATCCGCCCACAGGCCTTCGATAGGGCCATGGACTACGTGGTCACCGAGCGCGGTATTTACCCGACCGCACCGCCCGCATAGGGTTCACGCCCAAGGGCCCATGCACAACGGCAATAATGCCGCCTGGGACGCAGACCATTCAACCATTCCAATTCGGGAGCCACATGCACGCAGCGCGCGCCACGCGAACCGGGACAGGCAGCCAAACACCCGGTCTGCTGCCCTGCTGCGTGGCCGTGCTGCTGGCACTCATGCGTTGGGCCGTGTGGCTGGCCATCGGCCTGGTGGTGCCTGTCGTTGCAATGGCCCAAACCTATGCCTACCGCAACGATGTGTTTGCCTACGATGCGCCCACCGCAGCGTCCACCAGCGTGGCCTGGCATGCCAGCGGCAGCTCGCCCGGCTGTACCAGCTATCCCTTGGGCGATGACGACTGGGCGGACATCGTGTTTCCCACCGGTTTGGCCTTCACCTTTGGCGGCGTCAGCTACAGCGGTGTGCGGGCGTATTCCAACGGTATCCTCGCCTTTGGCACGGATGTGTCGGGCTTTCATCGTGCCTTTACCGCCACTGCCCTGCCGGTCACCACCGCCCCTGGCGGCGCACCCGCGGGTTGCCCCAACGCTGTACCGGCCCGCCTGATGATGCCCTACTGGATCGACATCATTGCCGGCACGGCTGGCGGCATCACCGGTGCCGCCGTCAAGTACGAAGCCTTGGGTACGGCGCCAAACCGCCGCTTTGTGATCACCTGGAACAACGTGGCGCTGTACGGCAATGCCGCGACCCGCTACAGCTTCCAGGTAGCTCTGTATGAAAGCACCGCCGGCGTGAATGGCAACTTCCGCTACCAGTACACCACCGGCTCTTCCACCGGCAGCAGCGCCACCGTGGGCGTGCAGCTGTCCGGCGCCGACTACACGCAATACGCCTTCAACCAGAACTTCATTGACACCACAGTGGGCACCTCCATTGTCTGGTACCCCGCCAACCAGCTCGCCACCAAAAGCGCCGAATACCGTTTTGATGAAGGGGCCTGGCTGGGCGTGGCCGCAGAAATCAAGGACACCTCCGGCAACAGCCAGAACGCGTCGCGGGTCGGCCTGGCCAGCAACATCGCGGGGGGCAAACTGTGTCGCGGCGGCAGCTTTACGGCCAATACCCTGAACACCACAATCGATGCAGTGGCCACGCCGGTGGTACCCGGCAACCAGGGAGCGGTCGATTTCTGGTTCAATTCAAACATCAAATGGAACACCAGCGCTGCCATGCTGCTGGATGCCACCACCACGGCCAACCGCCCCTTCTACCTCCTGAAGTCGGCCACCGGCGCGCTGACCTTTGTGGTGTCTGATTCGGCCGGTACCACGGCCACGGCCACGGCCCCCGCGCAAAGCTTTGCCTTGAACACCTGGCACCACGTGGGTGTGGCCTGGAACGTGCGGGCCGGCACCAACCAGACCACCCTGCAGATCTTCCTGGACGGCGTGTTGCAAAACGGCACGCCCACACGTGCCACCACCAACGGCGCCATGCCCGCCCTGGGCAGCTTGTACCTGGGCGACAACCGCAGCGCGGGCGTCACGCCCAACGGCGGCACGCCCAATGGCGCCAATGGAGTGATTGACGAGGTGTACATCTACGGCATTGAAATCAGTGCGCCGCAAGCGCTGGCCGACAGCAAACTCACACGCCCCACCTGCACCTCGCTGGACCATTTCCATGTGGTGCACGATGGTGCGGTGTCCAATTGCAGCACAGCGGCCAGCATCACCATTGAAGCGCACGACCCCCTGCACAACCTGTTCACCCTGGCCGGCACCAGCATCCTGCTGAGCACCAGCACCGGCCATGGCACCTGGTCCAACGTGGCCGGTGGTGCCATCAACACGCTCACCGGCGTGGGCGCCGGCACAGGCACGGCCAGCTACACCTTTGCCAATGAGAGCCGCGTCACCTTCGGCCTCACGGACACGGTCTCGGAATCCCTCGCCATCCGCGTCGCCTCGGGCAGCATCACCGAGCAGTCGGGCACTGCCGCCCTCTGCGTTCCGGCCGACGCGACCTATGCCGGGGGCAGCTGCAATGCGCCCCGCAGCTTTGTATGTGCCACCGCCTTTGGCTTCAACTGTGTGGAAAGCGGGGCCAATGCCCTGAGCGGGCGCCTGAACACCAAGCTGGCCGGCACCGCCTTCAGTTTTGATGTGGTGGCACTCAAGGATGCCAATGCCGACGGCGTTGCCGATGCGGTGGAGACGGCCTTTGCGTCAGACACGGACAAAAACGTGCTGGTCGAGCTGGTGGACGGCTCGGGCAGCACCGCCTGCAGTGCGCGCGCGGCCATCAGCCCGGCGGTCAGCCAGACACTGGGCTTTTTGAAGTCCAACCAGGCCACGGAACAAGGGCGCAAGACCATCGCCGCCCTGACAGTGGCCAAGGGCTACCGCGACCTGCGTTGCCGCGTGACCGATGCCAGCCAGTCGCCCAGCATCGTCAGCTGCTCCAGCGATGACTTTGCGGTGCGCCCCAGCGGCCTGAGCCTGTCGACCACGGCTTCCGCCACGCCGCCCTCGGCCGGCAGCGCGGTCACGGTGGCAGCCGGTACCGCCTTCACGCTGCAGGCCAGCATCAGCAGCGACACCAGCTACCTGGGCAGTCTCATCCTGGACAGCAGCAAGCTCGGTGCGCAGCAAACCACGCAAGACAGCACCCAGGTCACTGGCGGCACCGTGGGCACGCTGGCCCCCAGCCTGCTCACGGCCAACACCGCCGTCACCACGGCTACCTACAGTGAGGTGGGCTACGTCTACCTGGGCGCCGGCGCCTACCGCGACGAAGCCTACAGCGCTGTCGACCAGCCAGCCGGTTGCGCGGCAAGTGCGAGCTGCGACTGCCTGGCCGACAGCAGCAACCGGCTGTCCAACAGCGCGGTGGGTGGCCGCTATGGCTGTTTTTTCGGCAACACCACGCCGGTCTCGCTGGGGCGCTTTGTGCCGCACCATTTCGCTGTCACCACCTCTGCGATGGCACCGGCTTGTGCGGCCGGGGGCTACACCTACATGGACCAGCCCTTCAGCGCCAGCGCCACCATCGAGGCCCAGAATGCGGCCAACGCCAAAACCCAAAACTACAGCGCAGTGTTCGCCCGTGCAGGTGCCTCGGGTGTGGTGGGCCAAGCGGTTAATGCCAGCAACGGCGTGCCGCTGGGCGCGCGCCTGCGCTATACAGCGCCCTGGGTTGGCGGGGCGGCCAGCTTCGTGGCCACCCAATTTGCCCGCCCGACCAGCCTGGTGCCAGATGCCACCTGGGGTGCGTATGACGCCATGACACTGGGGCTGGTGGTCAACGACCCGGACCTGGTGACGCTGCAAGGGCGCAATCTGGACGAGAGCAAAGCCACCTGTGTGGCCGACGCTGCGGGCAGCTCCAGCGGCAACTGCCCGGCCGTGGCCATTGCCACCGGCAAATTCCGCTATGGCCGCCTGCGCCTGCAAAATGCCTACGGGTCGCAGCAGCTGGATTTGCAGATGCCGCTGGAGGCCCAGTACTGGAACGGCAGCGGCTATGCCCGCAACACGCTGGACAGCTGCACCGCATTGGCGACGGCCAATGTGAATCTCACCAACCACCAGGGCGGCGTCAACACCACCAACATGGGGCCTGGCCACGTCAGCGCAGTAGCCCCGTTTGCCGCGGGACTCAGCAGCGTGCGCCTGGCCAAGCCCACGCCGCCCTCCACGCTGGTCGGCAACCTGGACGTGTTTCTGAACATTGGCAGCAGCGGTGCTGCCAGCACCTGCCCCATCAGCAATGCCAGCCCCCAGGGCAGTTCGACGGTGGCGGCCCTGCCGTTTCTGGCCTCCAACTGGTGTGGTGCCACCAGCTACGACCGTGCGCCATCGGCGCGCGCCAGCTTGGGCATCTACAAAAGCCCGCTGATTTACCGCCGGGAGAATTATTGAGACCGTTCCTTTTTCAGCGCACCCCCCTTGTGCGCTGCCACCCCACCCGCGGCCTGAGGCTGCAAGGCGGCTTCACGCTCATCGAGCTGGTGCTGGTGATGGTCGTCATGGGCGTGCTGGCGGCTGTGGCCGGCCCGCGGATTCTTGACCTCGGTGTCTTCAATGCGCGCGGCTTTCACGACCAGACCCTGGCCTATCTGCGCTTTGCACAAAAGACCGCCGTGGCGCAACGCCGCACCGTGTGCGTGGGCTTCACCAGCACCTCGCTGAGTCTGGCTATCGCCTCTGCGGCGGCCACGCCAAACTGTGCCAGTGCGGCCCCGCTGACCGGCCCCCGGGGTGATTCCGGGCTTCAACTGGTGTTGAACGCCAAGGCCGGCGTGGCCTACACCGCAGTGCCAGCGTCGGCCTTCAACTTTGACGGGCTGGGCCAGCCCGTCACCTCCGCCGGCGTGGCCTGGACCAGCGCTGCCGTGTTCCAGGTGGGCGGTGCGCCCAGCGCCATCACCGTGGAGCCCGGCACCGGCTATATCCATGACTAGGTCCATGACCAGGCAGCGCCACCGCGGCTTTACGCTGATTGAACTGATTATTTTCATTGTCGTGACGGCCGTGGGCCTGAGCGGCATCCTGGCCGTCTCCAACAACGTCATCCGCTCCAGCGCCGACCCGCTGGTGCGCAAGCAGGCACTGGCGGTGGCGCAGTCCCTGCTGGAAGAGATCCTGCAAAAGGCCTACGCCAAACCGGCGGGCAGCACCGTGGCGGGCTTTCCCACCGGTGCGCGCAGCCTGTTTGACACGGTGGCTGACTACAACAACTACACCACCACGGCTGGCATTGTGGATGCCGGCGGCGCCAGCGTGGCGGGCCTGGGCGCCTACAACATCGCCCCCAAGGTGGTGGTGAGCAGCGTGTCCCTGCCTGGCAGCGCCCAGCAACTGCTGCGGGTCGAAGTCTCGGTGACTGGCCCGCAAGGGGTGGTCACACTCATCGGTTACCGCGGGGCCTATTGAGCATGTCCAGGCAGCACTTCCCCAAGACCTGCCAGCGCGGCTTCACGCTGGTCGAGATGGTCATGGTCATGGTCATTCTGGGCGTGGTCAGCGCGATGGTCGCCGTGGCCCTGCGCGGGCCGGTGGAGGCCTACTTTGCGGCGGCCCGGCGCGCCGCACTCACCGATGTGGCCGACACCGTCATGCGGCGCCTGGAGCGCGATGTGCGCAAAGCCCTGCCCAACAGCGTGCGCACACCCAGCAGCCAATGCCTGGAACTGATTCCGACCAAAACCGGGGGGCGTTACCGCGCCGATGGCAGTGCCACGGCCCTGAATTTCAATGCGGCCAGCACCGGCTTCAACATGCTGGGCCCCAACAGCGCGCTGCCGGCAGACCAGCGCATTGCCACAGGCGATGTGATCGTGGTCTACAACCTGGGCCCTGCGGTGCCGGAGGCCGATGCCTACCTGGAGGCCAATACCGCGGCCGTAACCGGGCTGGGCGCCGAAGCGGGCAACGAGACACCCATTGCCATCGCCAGCACGCGCTTTCCGCTGGCCTCGGGCAGCAATCGCTTCCATGTGGTGCCGGGCGCGGAGCGGGTGGTGTCCTATGTGTGCAGCGGTGGCGCCCTGTACCGCACCGTCAACAGCAGCAACTTTGCAGGCAGTTGCCCCAGCAGCGGCGCCAAACTGGCCGACCGGGTGGTGTGCACTTTTGACTACAGCGGCGACGACCTCACACGCAACGCCCTGGTGCGCATGCTGTTGCAAATCACCGATGGCTCGGGCACCGAGCCCGTGCAACTGCAGCAGGAAGTGCATGTGAACAACACACCATGAACCGTACCCCGCGCCCTGCCTCCGGTTTTGCCGCCATTGCCGCCATGTTCTTGCTGGTGGTGCTGGCCGGCCTGGGTGCGTACATGGTGGGCTTTTCGAATACCCAGCAGCTCAGCGCGGCGCAGGACGTGCAGGGCACCCGGGCCTACTGGGCGGCACGCGCCGGGCTGGAATGGGCCATTGCGGCGGTCGTGGCCGACCCCAGCACCTGCCCGTCTTCACCGCCCACGGCAGTCGACACCGGGCGCAGCTTCACCCTGGCGATTGTGTGCACCCCCTACAGCTACCTGGAAGGCGGAGCCACCGTCAGGATCTATGTTTTCGAGTCCATCGCCCGCAGCGGAAATGCCGGCGAACTGGGCTTTGTGGAACGCAGCATCTCGGCCAGCTACGAGGTGCCACAGTGAAGCGCCCCTGGCGACAGGCCCTTGGCGCGCAGGCCTGCGTGCTATCATTTTTACCAACCCGCACAAGGAAACGCGCATGAACATGGCCGCCACAGCGCTTGGCACGCCCAATGCACCGCCCGCCCCGACGCCCAGCCCCGGGCGCCCGGAAAAACTGCGCTTGGGCGATGTGCTGGTTCAGCAAAAGCTGATTTCCCAGGAGCAGTTGCAGCAGACCCTGGACCTGCAGCGCAGCACGGGCAAGAAGGTCGGGCGCCTGTTGATTGAAACCGGCGTGATCACCGAAGAGCTGCTGGCCAACGGGCTGGCACGGCAATTGCGCATTCCCTTTGTCAATCTCAAGACCTTTCCGTTTCGCGCCGATGTGATCAAGCTGATGCCGGAATCGGTGGCACGGCGCTTCAAGGCGCTGGCCCTGGAAGACAAGGGCGAGGTGCTGCTGGTGGCGCTGGCCGACCCGCTGGACCTCTTCGCCTACGACGAGCTCACCCGCATCCTCAAGCGCAACATCACCATTGCCGCCGTGCCCGAGGGCCAGCTCGCCGCCGCCTTTGACCGCCTGTAC
Source organism: Comamonadaceae bacterium (assembly GCA_947374485.1). Classification (GTDB taxonomy): domain Bacteria; phylum Pseudomonadota; class Gammaproteobacteria; order Burkholderiales; family Burkholderiaceae_C; genus Allorhodoferax. Next base: position 20,526 of record CANCCF010000005.1, read on the forward strand.
CGGCGCACCGAAGAAATCAGCGGCCTGGCCCGCGCGCTGGAGAAGGACCTGGGTGACGCGGTGGACTTTGGCGAGCTCACCGCCACCGTGGGCATCGAGGGTGCGCCCGTGGTGCGCCTGCTGCAGTCGCTGTTTGAAGACGCCATGCAAGTGGGCGCCTCCGACGTGCACATCGAGCCACAGGAAACCAGCCTGCAGATCCGGGTGCGGGTAGACGGTGTTCTGCAGGTGCAGACCCAGGCCGACAAGCGCATTGGCGCGGCCCTGGCGCAGCGTCTCAAATTGATGGCCGGGCTGGATATTTCCGAAAAGCGCCTGCCCCAGGACGGGCGCTTCAGCGTGCGCCTGAAGGACCACACCATTGACGTGCGCCTGTCCACCCTGCCCACCAATTACGGTGAGTCGGCCGTGATGCGTTTGCTGGTGCAAGGCGCGGGCATGCGCCGGCTCGACACCATTGGCATGCCCGAGGCCATGCTCGCGCGCTTTCGCGATTTGCTGGGCCGCACCTCGGGCATGGTGCTGGTCACCGGCCCCACCGGCTCGGGCAAAACCACCACCCTGTATGCGGCGCTGGCCGAAGTCAATGCCGCCGAGCTCAAGGTGATCACGGTGGAAGACCCGGTGGAGTACCGCCTGCCGGGCCTGACCCAGGTGCAGGTCAACGACAAGATCGAGCTGACCTTTGCCAAGGTGCTGCGCTCCTGCCTGCGCCAGGACCCGGACGTGATTCTGGTGGGTGAGATGCGCGATGCCGAAACCGCCGAGATCGGCCTGCGCGCCGCCATCACCGGCCACCTGGTGCTCTCCACGTTGCACACCCGCGACGCCATCAGCACCCCGTTTCGCCTGCTCGATATGGGCGTGCCGGCCTTCATGGTCTCCACCTCGCTGCAGGGTGTGATTGCACAGCGCCTGGTGCGCCTGAACTGCCGCGAATGCAACGCACCCCATGCGCCCACCGCGCAGGAGAGCAGCTGGCTGGCCGGCATGCAGGTCGCCGCAGAGACAGTGCAGCCCCGGCGCGGCCTAGGCTGTTCGGTTTGCAACGGCACGGGCTATGTGGGTCGGCAGGGCGTGTACGAGCTGTTCGAAATGGATGCCTTGCTCACCCAGGCCGCCGCCAAGGCCGACCCGGCGGATTTCATGCGCATGGCACGCGAACGCATGAAGGGCCAGACCATGGCCTTTCATGCGCTGGAGCTGGTGCGCCAGGGCCGCACCTCGCTGGCCGAGGCCATGCGCATCGGCTTTGAAGTCGACGCGGCCGACGCGCAGGGCTAGGGGCGATGCCAACCTTTGCATGGCGTGGACGCAACAACCGGGGCGAGGCCGTCAGCGGTGAACTCGAGGCCGTGGCCGAAGGCGGTGTGGCCGACCAGCTGCTGGCCATTGGCGTGGCGCCGGTGCATATCGCGCTGGTTGAGGCTGGCCGCGCAGAGCAGCGCGAAGGGCTGCTGGCGCGCTTGAACCGCAAGCCGGTCGAGGTGGATGACCTGCTGGTGTTCTCGCGCCAGATGTACACCCTCAACAAGGCAGGCGTGCCCATTCTGCGGGCCTTTGCCGGCTTGCAGGCATCAGCCAGCAAACCGGCCATGGTGGACTTGTTCAAGGACATTCGCTCCAGCCTGGACCAGGGCCGTGAGCTCTCGGCCGCGCTGGCGCGCCACCAGAACCTGTTTGGCGCCTTCTACATCGCCATGGTGCGGGTGGGCGAGATGACCGGACGCCTGACCGAGGTGTTCCTGCGCCTCAATGAGCACATGGAGTTCGAGCGCGATGTGCGCGAGCGCATCAAGCAGGCCACGCGCTACCCCATGTTCGTGATGATCGCCATGGCGCTGGCCATTGTGGTGCTGAATATTTTCGTGATTCCGGTGTTTGCCAAGGTCTTTGCCGGCTTCAATGCGCAGCTGCCGCTGATCACGCGCGGCTTGCTGGCTTTTTCGGGCTGGATGGTGGCCTGGTGGCCGGTCCTGATCGTGCTGTGTGTGGCCGCGGTTCTGGGCGCGCGCAGCTATGTGCGCAGCCCGTCCGGGCGTTACCAGTGGGATGCGCGCAAGCTGCGCCTGCCCATTGTGGGCGGCATCATCCTCAAGGCCACCCTGGCGCGCTTTGCGCGCAGTTTTGCGCTGTCCAGCCAGAGCGGCGTGCCGCTGGTGCAGGCCCTGACCGTGGTGGCGCAGACGGTGGACAACGCCTTCATCGGCAGCCGCATCGAGCAAATGCGCGATGGCATCGAGCGCGGCGAGAGCATCTCCCGCTGCGCCACGGCCACCGGCGTGTTCACACCGGTGGTGCTGCAGATGATCAACGTGGGCGAGGAAACCGGTGAGCTCGACAGCCTGCTGTTTGAAATAGCCGACATGTACGAGCGCGACACCGACTACGCCATCAAGGGCCTCTCTGCCGCCATCGAACCTATCCTGCTGGCCGTCATTGCCGGCCTGGTGCTGCTGCTGGCGCTGGGCGTGTTTCTGCCTTTGTGGAACCTGGGCCAGGCTGCCATGGGCCGGGGCGGTGGCTAGGGCGGCCATGGTAGCCCCTTGGGCCGCGCGCGCCAGCGGGCGCCGGGTGCTCGAATGGAGCCTGCTGCTGCTGGTGATCGTGCTGGTGGCGGGCTGGTACGTGCAGGCCTTTCGCGTGGTGCAGGCACAGGGCGAGGCCGCCGCCGTCAAGACCACCCTGGGCGCCCTGCGCACCGCCTTGCTGATCGACTACCTCAAGGGCGTGGCAGAAGGCGCGCCCGCCGCCCGGCCGGTGTCCGCCAACCCCTTTTTGCTGCTGGACCGGGTGCCGCCCAACTACGCCGGGCAACACGGGCAGAGCGGCCAACCGCAGACCGCGGGCACCTGGGTGTTTGACGCGCAATGCCGCTGCATTGGCTATGAGCCACTGTATCCGCAGGGCCTCAATACCCCCGCAGACGCCCCCGGGCTGTGGTTTCGCATCAGTGCAAAGCCGCCGCTGCAGATTCAAGCCTTGCAAGCCTACCGTTGGCTGGATGAAACGCTGGATTGAAAAATGCGCATTTTTTCATTTTTTCGGCAATTGCCTGATGCATTCATCATTTTCAGACCCGTATATCAGTATCATCGGCAGCAAGCCACGCGGGACACTCCCGTGGTTTTTACATATACATTTTTGAAAGGTGACCATCATGAAAAAAGAGCAACGTGGTTTTACGCTGATTGAACTCGTCATGGTGATTGTCATTCTGGGCGTGCTGGCCGCTGTGGCCCTGCCCAAGTTTGTCGACCTGAGCTCGGACGCCAAAACCGCGGCGATATCGGGCGCAGCCGGCGCACTGTCCTCGTACTCGGCCATCAACTACTCCGCGTTTCTGGCCAACAGCACCAATACGGCCGTGGTGCGCCTGAGCGCCGCCGCCGCCGGTGCGTCCCTGATCAGTGGCATGGCCACCTGGGATGCCAAGTTTGTGATGGGCACCGATGCCACATGCGCCGGAGCCACAGCTGGCGCCACAGCCCGGGCCACCCTGTCTTACTCAGGCGGCAGCGCCACCAACACCGCCACCGCCACCATCATCTGCACGGGCTGATGGATGCCGCCAGGCACGGCTGGCTGCTGGCAGCCTGTTGGCTGGTGGTGGCCGGGTTTGCTGGACATCAAAGCCTCACGTGAGCAAAGCCACTGAAGCCGCCATCGCCCTGAACGTGGCCTTTGCCAAATGCGTTCCGGCGAACCAGAAGAAGCGCATGAGCGATGCCGAGTGGGCGCTCTCACTGCAAAAATTTCACCTGGAGGCGCGCGCCATCCGCAAGCGCCTGGCGCTGGGGCCCTTGGCCCGCGCCCTGGCCACGTACCACTTTCAAAAACGCCTGCTCAAAGCCGGTTTTGACGCCGACATCGTGCGTAAAGTGGTGTTCTCACTGGTGCTCAACGCGTTTACCGCCAGGGCATGAGTACGCTGGCGCGCTGGGTGTCGCGCTGGCTGGACCGCCGTGGCCTGGGCGCTGTGGCCGACACCGTGGACCAATTGGGTGCCGAGCGCGGCGACACGCTGGCCCTGCACGACATGGCGCGGCGCAACCTGGCCCGGGGTGAACCGCAGGCGGCGGCCGCCTTGTTGCGCCAGGCGCTGGTGGGCCAGCCCGAAGAGCCAACGCTATGGTGCAGCCTGGGCGCGGCCCTGCGCCAGAGCGGTGATTTTGCCGACGCACGCGCAGCCTACGAGCAGGCCCTGGAGCTGCGCCCGGACTACCCCGAGGTGCTGAGCAACCTGGGCGAGTGGCACATTGCCAGTGGCCTGGCGCAAGAGGCCCTGCAGTGGCTGGAACGGGCCCTGCACAGCGCGCCAGACCTGCTGCAGGCGCGCATCAACAAAACCGCCGCCCTGTTCGAGCTGGGCCGCTTCGCAGAGGCCCGCACGCTGGCCCGGCAGATTGCCCGCGACCACCCCGAGAGCGCCGAGGCCTGCCTGAATCTGGGCAATGTGCTGGTGCATCTGGGCGAGACCAGCCAGGCCGTCCAGCAGTACCAAAAAGCACTGGCCCTGCGGCCCGGCTATGCCGAGGCGCACTTCAACGTGTCCTGCCTGCTGGGCTCCAAGGACGACCAGGTGCGCGCCATTGGCTATCTGCAACGCCGCCTGAAAGAGAACGGCGACAGCCTGCAAAACCTGGCCATGCTGGCCTCGGCCTACCACGCCGCCGGCCGGCTCGAAGAGTCTGAAAGCCTGTGCCGGCGGGTGCTGCAGCGCCAGGCCGACCACCCCAGCGCGCTGATCACCCTGGGCTCGTGCCTGAGCGCGGGCGGCGACGCGGCGGCTGCGGTGCAGCTCTACCGCCAGGCGCAGGCGCGCGACCCGTCGCAGGCGGGCCTGGGCTCCAACCTGGTGTTTGAATGCAACAACCTGCAGTCCATGGACCGGGCACAGCTTTTTGCAGCGCACCGGGCCTGGGCCGAACGCTTTGAAACACCGCTGCTGCAGCCGGTGGATTTCACCCACACCGCGCGCGACCCCGAGCGGCCGCTGCGCATCGGCTATGTGTCGGGTGACTTCATTCTTCACCCGGTGGGTTTTTTGCTGCGTGACATCCTGCGCCACCACGACAAGCAAGGCTTCAGCATTCACTGCTTTTCCATGGTGACACGGGCCGCTGACGTGCTGCCCGAACTGCGCCAGGCGGCAGACCACTGGGAGGACATCTTCTCGCTCACCGATGAAGAAGTGGTGCAACGGGTTCGCGCCGCCCACATCGACATTCTGGTGGACCTCTCGGGTCACACCGCGTTTCACCGGCTGCTGGCCTTTGCCAGGCGCGCAGCACCGGTGCAGGCCGAATGGATTGGCTATTTCCACTCCAGTGGCCTGGAGTGCATGGACTACTTCATTACCGACCCGCACACCTCGCCGGCGGGCAGCGGCCAGCGCTTCACCGAAGTGCCGGTGTACTTGCCGCACACCCGCTTTTGCTACGGACCGCCGCCCTATGCCCCCGAGGTCGGGCCGCTGGCGGCGCTGGCCAAGGGCTATGTCACCTTTGGCTCTTTTAACCGCCTGGCCAAGCTCACCGACGACGCTGTGGCGGCCTGGTGCCGGATTTTGCAGGCGGTGCCAAAAAGCCGCCTGGTCATCAAAAGCGCGGCCCTCTCCGAGTCCCTGGTGTGCGAGCGGCTGCTGGCCCGCTTTGCGGCGCAGGGCATAGACCCTTTGCGCCTGGACCTGCGCGAAGCCAGCGCCCACCTGGACATGCTGGTCGAATACGGTGGCATCGATATCGCGCTGGACACCTTTCCCTTCAATGGCGGCATGACCACGCTGGAGGCGCTGTGGATGGGCGTTCCGGTGGTGACGCTGGCGGGCGACACGGTGGTCGCGCGCCAGAGCGTTTCGGCCCTGGTCAATCTGGGCCTGGCCGGGCAACTGGCGGCGCCGGACTGGCCCGGCTACATTGCCGCGGCGGTGCACCTGGCCAACGACCTGGCCGGCCTGGCCGACCTGCGCCAGCGGCTCAGGCCCCTGATGGCGGCCAGCCCCTTGCGTGATGCGCCGCAGTTCACACAGGACCTGGAAGCGCTGCTGCGTCGCATGTGGCAGGCCTGGTGTGCGGGTGGGAAACTGCCCTCGGACATGGCCCTGTGATGCGCGCAAACACCTATCTGTCGCATTGCGGCGAAAAAGCGAATGGGCCGCGGTCCGGGTCGCGGCAAATGCCACTATTATCTGGGCGCACCAGGTCCCTGCAAGCGCGTTGCTTGCGTCAACCATATAAATCTATGCCACGACTCAGCCTCAGAGGGTTTGCCTGAATATGCGATGGCCCTGGCAGCGCACCCCCTCGCACGATCTGCTCATCGTCTCCTGGAGCGGGCAGTCGCTGGCATTCGTGGAGGCCCGGCAGGTTCAGGGGCGCCTGGCGGTCAAGCGCATAGGCCTGGAACTGCAGGGCGCCGACAGCGCCGACGCATTTGCCGAGCGCCTGTTTACCCTGGGCCTGGGCCGCATGCCGGCGCTGGCCATGTTGGGTGTTGAGCAGTCCATGCTGCTGCAAATTCCCGCACCCGCCGTACCGGCCGAAGAATTGCGCTCCGCCGCGCGCTACCAGATACGCGACATGGTGGACACCCACATGGATGACCTGACGATGGATGTGCTGCACGTGGGCGACGGCCAGGACAAAAGCGCCGGCCAGCTGTTCGTGGTGGCCGCAACCAATGCCGCGATCCGCGACACCCTGCAGTTGGCCGCGCGCATGCAGTGGTCACTGCCGGTGATTGATGTGCAGGAAATGGCGCAGCGCAATCTGCAAACCGCCTGGGCCAGGGGCGCGGGCTTTGCCGAGCGCGCCAGTGCCGCCATGGTGCTGGTCAATGAGCGCCAGGCCCTGCTGACCATCAGTGCCAAAGGCGAGCTGTACTACAGCCGACGCCTGGATTTGCCCACCGGCTTCCTGGCCATGCAATGGGATGGCGCCACCGGTGTGGAGGCCGCCCCGGTGGATGCCTACACACCCGTGGGCGAATACATACCCGATTACGGCCGCGCCACTGGCGCACTGGGCGCAGACGACGCGCTGGGCGCCGGTGCAGATCCCACCCAGCGCCTGCTGGTGGAGTTGCAGCGCTCACTGGACCTGTGGGACCGCACCTGGACCGGTCTGCCCCTGGCCGGCGTGGGCGTTTACGCAGGCGCCCGCTCGGCCGAGTTGGCCGGCTGGTTGCGCCAGGGTCTGGGCCAGACCGTCACGGTCATGGACCCGGCCAGTCTGTTTGAGGACGTGCCGCCGGTGCAGGAAGCGCTCAAGCTGCGCTGCCTGCCCCTGCTGGGTTTGTTGCTGCGCGATGGCGTGCCGAACTGAATGCCCGACATGCCCCAGCAAATCAACCTGTGTATCGCCGCCTTCGCGCCCCGGCGCCAGCGCTTCCAGGCCCGCTTCCTGCTGTCGCTGCTGGGCGCCAGCCTGGCCATGGTGGCTGTGCTGGGCAGCGCGTGGCTGTGGAGCCTGGAGCAATCCGCCCAGGACTACCGCAAGACACTGGACGCGCAGGCCGCCGATATCAAGAACCTGCAGGCCGCCATCGAGCGCAGCCGCTCCAGTTCCGGGCCGCCGGAGCCCGCTTTGCTGCGCGATTTGCAGAACCGGCGCAGCAGTGTGCAGGAGCGTATGCAGACCGTGCAGGCCTTGCGCCAGGGCCTGCTCAAGGCCGGGCAGGGGCATTCGGACCGGCTGCTGGCCTTGTCGCGCAGCATTCCCGCCGATGTCTGGATCACCACCCTCAGGGCCGATGGCGGGCTGTTTGACGTCAGTGGCTACACCCTGGAGCCGCAGAGCCTGAACACCTGGGTGGCGCAGCTGGGCCAGCAGCCCATGCTGCAGGGCCTGCAGCTCAACACGGTCAAGGTCAACTACGTGAACGAAGCGGCCCTGGGCGGAGCGCCGGATAGCCCGGCACCGGCTGCTTCGGCTGGCTCCTCCCGACGGCCGCCCATGTGGTCCTTCCATTTGCTGAGCCAGGCCGCGCCCGCGACCGTGGCAGACGCAGCCACACCCGGAGCCAAACCATGAACGCGCAATTGCAGACACTGCTGGACCGGGTGGACGCCTTGAGCCTGCGTGAGCGGCTGATTCTGTGCTTCTCCGTGCTGGTGTGTGCGCTCGCGTTGGCCGACTTTGTCTGGTTTACCCCGGCGCAGGCAGCGCACAAGCTGGTCTTGCAGCGCTTTGCCGCGCAAGGCGCAGAGCTGGACAGGCTGCGCGGGGAACTGGCCCTGGCCACGCTGCCCGGCGGTGCCGGGCCGGCGGCGCGCGCCGAGCTGCAGGCCCTGGACAGCCGCATGGCCGCGCTCGACGCCGAGGTGGCAACGCTGACCCCGGTGGACGCCAAGGGCCCGCCGCTGGAGGGCGTCCTGCAGCGCCTGCTGCGCCACCAGCAGGGCCTGACCCTGGTCAGCCTGGACACGCAACAAGCCGAGGCCACGCCCACCGAGAACGCCGCCGCGCACATGCCCCCGGGTCTGAGCCGGCATGGTCTGACGCTGCGGGTGTCCGGGCCTTACGCCGAACTGGTTCGCTATGTGCAGGCGCTGGAGACAGCCTTGCCGGGTTTGCGCTGGGGGCCCATGGAACTCAAAGCCGACCGGCGCAGCACCGAGCTGAGCCTGCAGATGGTGACGCTGGGGTCACAGCCATGAAGGGCGTGCCGCACCTGCTGTACCTGGCGCTGCTGGCGCTCGCCTGGGCGCCGGCCGCCTGGTCTGCCGATGGGCGCGATCCCACACTCGCGCCGCCCGCCGCCTTTGCCACTGCGCCCGCTGCCGGCGACCCAGGCGCCGCTGCCAAACCCGATGTGCCCAGCCTGCAGGGCGCGGCCGTGCTGGTACAAGGTGGCAAGCCCCAGCTCGTGCTGGGGGCCGTGACGTATTCCGAAGGCCAGAAATTGGGCCCCTACACGCTGGAGCGCATCGGCGAGACCGAGGTCTGGCTGCGCAGTGGCAAGACGCTGCGCAAAGTTTTTCTCTTCCGTGGTATTGAGCGCCACCGCGCCGCCGAAAGCACCATTCCATGACCCCACACGCTGCCCTCCATCCCCTTTGTGCGCCTCTGACCGCAGGCGCCTGCCGCCGCGCGCTGCAGCCACTGCTGCTGTGTGGCGTGTTGCTGGCAGGCGCCTTGTTGGGCGGCTGTGCCGAACGGGTGCTGCGAACGCCCGATGTGGGAGCGGCGATGCGCGCAGACTTGCCCAGCGCCGCAGTCGCCAAACCGGCTGTTGCCGTACCGGCGCAGGTGGCTGAAGCCCTGGCCGAGCCTGCCCCGGTCGTCGCCAAGCCCCCGCCTGAGCCGCGCATGGACCTGCGCGTCAATAACGCCCTGGCCCGCGACGTGTTTCTGGCCATGGTGGCCGACACCCGCTACAGCATGCTGATGCACCCGGATGTCAGCGGTACGCTGTCAGTCACCCTGCGCAGCGTCACCGTGCGCGAGGCGCTGGAGGCCATCCGCGATGTCTATGGTTACGACTTCAAGATCGATGGTCGGCGCATCACCGTCTATGCCCCCACCCTGCAGACCCGCATCTTCACGGTGAACTACCCGAACTCGCAGCGCGTGGGCAGCAGCGAATTGCGCGTCTCCTCGGGCGGCACGCAAAACGCCGCCACGGGCGGCGCCAATGGTGGGGCGGGTGCGGCAGGCGGCAACCAGCAGACCGAGGGCAGCCGGGTGGCGACCTCGAGCAAGACCGATTTCTGGTCCGAGCTCAGTGGGGCCGTCAAGGGCATTGTGGGCGGCGGCGAGGGCCGCAGCGTGATCGCCAGCCCGCAGGCTGGCATCATGGCCGTGCGTGCCATGCCGGAGGAATTGCGCCAGGTCGACAGCTTTCTCAAGGCCGCGCAGATTGCAGTGGAGCGCCAGGTCATGCTCGAAGCCAAGCTGGTGGAAGTGGAGTTGCGCGATGGCTTTCAAAGCGGCGTGAACTGGGGAGCCTTTGCTGCCGGTGTCGATGGCGCGCTGGCCGCCGGCGTGCTGGGCAGCGGCGTGGCCACCACCAATGTGCTGCTGCAAGGCGGCAACACCGGCCTCAGCGGCGTGGTGCCCGTGCCCTCGGTGGCCACCGGCGGCGGCTTGTTTGGCCTGGCATTGCAGACCAACAACTTTGGCGCCGTGCTGGGCTTTCTGGAAACCCAGGGCGATGTGCAAACCCTGTCCAGCCCGCGCATTGCCACCCTGAACAACCAGAAGGCCGTGCTCAAGGTGGGCACGGACGCCTTCTTCGTGACCAATGTCTCCGGTGGTTCCACGCCCACCAGCACCAGCAGCAACAACAGTGGCACCACGACCACCATGCCCACCATCACGCTCACACCCTTTTTCTCCGGCATTTCGCTGGATGTGACGCCCCAGGTGGACGACGGCGTGAATGTCACACTGCATGTGCATCCGGCCGTTACCGTGGTCTCCGAAACCTCCAAACAGATTGATCTGGGCGCGGCCGGCAATTACAAGCTGCCGCTGGCTTCCAGCGCAGTCAATGAAACCGATACCCTGGTGCGCATCCAGGACGGGCGCATCGTGGCCATCGGCGGCCTGATGCAAATGGATTCCAGCCGCAGCGTCTCGGGCCTGCCCGGAACCACCGGCGGAGCCTTTGCCCCGCTGTTTGGCAACAAGGCCACCTCCGGGCGCAAGCGCGAGGTGATCGTGCTGATCAAGCCCACCATCATCCGCAGTGCGGCCGACTGGGACGAACAAAGCCGCAAGGCCCGCCTGGCACTGGACGATATGGATGAGGTGCGCAGCCGCGTGATCCAGCTGGACGGCACCAGCGCCAAATAAGCGCGGCCATGTACCTGGGCTATTTTTCGCTGCGGGAGGCACCTTTTTCCATTACGCCGGACACGGATTTCTTCTATCCCCACGCCGGTGCCCAGGCCTCGCTGAACATGTTGCTGGTGGCCCTGCGCAACGGCGAGGGCTTTCTCAAGGTGGTCGGCGAGCTCGGCTGCGGCAAGACCGTGCTGTGCCGCCAGCTGCTCAAGACCCTGCAAGGCGAGTGCGTCACTGCCTACATTCCCAACCCCGACATGGGGCCGGATGACCTGTTGCTGGCGCTGGCCGATGAGCTGGGCGTGGCGCTGGTGCACCCGGTGCAACGCCACGCGGTCATGAACGGCATCGGCGCCTGCCTGGTGCAGCATGCCCGCCAGGGCCGCCGCGTGGTGGTCTGCATAGACGAGGCGCAGGCCATTCCGCTGCGCACTGTCGAGAGCTTGCGTCTGCTCTCCAATCTGGAGACCGAGAAGCGCAAGCTGCTGCAAATCGTGCTGCTGGGCCAGCCCGAACTGGACGCCAAGCTGGCCCGCCCCGAAATCCGCCAGCTCTTGCAGCGCATCACCTTCAGCGAGTACCTCGGGCCCATGGCCCTGGAGCGCGTGCCGGTGTATATCCACCACCGCCTGGCAACGGCGTCACTGGATGCCGCAGCGCCCGCCGCGCAGCTGTTTTCTGCGCCAGCCAGCATGGCCATCGCGCGTGCCAGCGCGGGGGTGCCCCGGCTGATCAATGTGCTGGCCCACAAATGCCTGATGCTGGTGTATGGCGAAGGTGGTGACTGCGTGGATGTCGCGCATGTCAGGCTGGCCGTGGCGGATACGGCGGGCCTGCGAGGCAGTGCCTTTGTGGGGCCGCGCGCTTGGGCCCGCGGGGTCGCGCGCTGGGTCCGTTCGCGCCATGCCAAAGGGGACATGCTGTGAGTGTGATCAACAAAATGCTGCGCGACCTGGACCAGCGGCAACAACCCCACACCGGGCTGGCGGGCCCGCCCGACGACCCGGCGGTGAGCATGCCCTATGCCTCGTCAGAGGCCCGTGGCGCCTCTGCTGCACGCTTCTCTGCCCGACACTTGAATCCGGTGCGAGCAGTCTGGGTGTTGCTGGCTGGCGTGCTTTTCCTGGGCTTGGCCGCGGGACTGTGGTGGACAACAACGGCCACCCGGGCGCCAGGCGCTTTGCTCACAGCGCCCCAGGCGGTGGTACCGACGGCGCTGCCCGATCTGCCGACCCCCTTGCCCGTGGCGGAGCCTGCCACCGTGGTGGCTGTTGCCGGGCCAACCCCTCTGCCAACCGCGCCTCAGGCCCTGGCGCCCGTAACGGCCAAGCCGCAAGCGGTACCCTCAAAGCCGACGCAAACGGCCAGGGCCGCACCAAGCACCGCTGCCCCCGTGTCCGCGCCGCCCGCCAGCCCGCCAGCGCCGCCCCAGGAAACGGCGCAAGCCGTATCCGCGCCCGAAGAGCCAGGCAAACCGCTGCGCCAAGTCCTGGCTGGCCGCGAGGCCCTGGCACAGGCGCAGGCCTTATGGGGCAATGGGTCGCATGACGCCGCAGTGGAGCTTCTGCAACAGGCCGTGGCCGTGGTCCAACGCCCTGGCAGTGCCAGCCCTGGTGCTGCCCATGTGGCGCTATTGGCCGACCTTGCGCGCGAGCTGGCCCGCATGCTCATGTCAGACGGGCGTGTTGCGGCCGCTCTGGACGTGTTGACGCCCCTGGAAACCGTGCTGGGCAAGCAGGCCGACATATGGGCCCTGCGCGGCAATGCGGCACAGCGGCTGGGCCACTATGCAGACAGTGTGCAGGCCTATGACACTGCCTTGCGTCTGCGCCCCAACGAGCAGCGATGGCTGTTGGGAGCGGCAGTGTCTCTGGCAGCGTCGGGGCAGACCGCTCGCGCCAGCGAGATGGCGGACAAGGCTCAGGCCCTTGGGCCGATCGGCAGGGAAGTGCAAGCCTATTTGCGGCAGGCAGGCGTGCCCTTGAATTGACAGGCGACCCGCCTGGGGCCGCGCCTATGCCGCATCGGCCACATAGGGATTGCTGCGGCGCTCGCGCCCAAAAGTGCTTTCGGGTCCGTGGCCGGGGATGAACACGGTTTGCTCCCCCATGGGCCAGAGCCGCTGTTTGATGCTGGCAATCAAGGTGTCATGGTCGCCCTGAGGAAAGTCCGTGCGGCCAATCGAACCTGCAAAGAGCACATCACCCACAAAGGCACGGTTCGCCTCGGCTGAATAAAACACCACATGGCCCGGTGTGTGGCCCGGGCAATGCCGCACCTGCAGCGTGCTCTGGCCAATACTCACCGCGTCGCCGTCCTGCAGCCAGCGCGTGGGCGTGAACACCTCGGCATGGGGAAAGCCAAAACGCTTGCCCTGCTCGGCCAGCCCGTCAATCCAGAACTGATCGCCCGGATGCGGCCCGATGATGGGCAAGTCCAGTTGCTTCGAGAGTTCGGCCGTGCCACCGGCGTGGTCGATGTGGGCGTGTGTGAGCCAGATCTGCTCCAGCTGCAAACCCAGCCGTTTCACTTCGGCCAGGATCCGCGGCAAGTCGCCGCCCGGGTCGATCACGGCCGCCTGTAGCGTCTGGTCGCACCAGACCAGCGAGCAGTTCTGTTGAAACGGGGTGACGGGGACGGTGAGGTATTGCAGCATGCCGAATGATACCGAGGCCTCTGTTGTTGAACACTGCCCAACCGCGGACAAATTGCCCCTTGCAGGGTCCGGGAAGTCGCGATAGTCGGCACGTAAGAAAAATATTCTGATCCGTTGAGAACCAGGCACCTCGCCACTCGCCGCAGAGGCAGGTGCCTTGAAAGATCCCCCGTGGTGTATGGACGCGGGGCTCAACTTCCTACCCCAAGCGTTGGCCGCGTCATGTTGCATGGCGGGCTGGAACAGGCCTCAGGCCGGGCTGCTGCATGGCTGTGGACAGGTCGCCCTGGCTTCAGCCACTGGGGTTCAGGGAAGGAACAGAAATTTTTTACGGATCTTCATTGGCAACACATACCTAACAGGTGGAGGGCTTCGCGGTCATGGACATGGCAAACAACAGGGTGGGCAGGCGCTTTCGGGTGACACCCGTGTGGCGCCCCGCGTGCGGGGGTGGTCTGTGAACATCCCGCGCCGCGCCCTGTTTGGCAAGCTGAACGCCGCGCTCTTTCGCGCCATCGAGTCGGCCACTGCCTTTGCCAAGCTGCGTGGCAATCCTTATGTCGAACTGGTGCACTGGCTGCACCAACTTTGGCAGGTGCCTGGTGGCGACTTGCAGCGCATCGCCACGCACTACCAGTTGAACGCCGCCCAACTGGAAAAAGACCTGACCGTGGCCCTGGCCCAATTGCCCAGCGGCGCCAGCGGACTCAACGACTTCAGTCACCACATCGAGATGGCCATCGAGCGTGCCTGGGTTTTTGCCAGCCTCAGCATGAACGACCGGCGCATCCGCGGCGCCTGGTTGCTAGCGGCCCTGTTGCAGACACCCGAGCTGCGCCGGGAGCTGCTGGGCATCTCGGCCAGCTTCCAAAAAATTCCGCCCCTGCAGGCCACAGAAGATTTCCCGCTCATCACCCCTGGCTCCAGCGAAGACGCCGATGCTGCGATGGCCGATACCGACCTGACCGATGCCATTCCCGGTGAGGCCAGTGATGCCATGCTGGCACACGCCGATGAAAAGTCAGCATTGGCCCGGTACTGCACCGACCTGACCGCGTTGGCCCGCGCGGGCAGCCTAGACCCGGTCATTGGCCGCGAACACGATATCCGCACCATGGTCGACATCCTGCTGCGGCGTCGCCAGAACAACCCGCTGCTCACTGGCGAGGCCGGTGTCGGCAAGACGGCGGTGGTGGAAGGCCTGGCCCTGGCCATTGCCAAGGGCACCGTGCCACCCGCGCTGCAAGCTGTGCGCATGCTCAGCCTGGACGTGGGTGCGCTCCTGGCGGGTGCCAGCATGCGTGGCGAGTTTGAGTCGCGCCTGAAGGCGGTGCTCAAGGAAGCCACCGATTCTGCCCAGCCTGTCATCCTGTTTGTGGATGAGGTGCATACCCTGGTGGGCGCCGGTGGCCAGGCGGGCACGGGCGATGCGGCCAATCTGTTCAAGCCCGCATTGGCCCGCGGCGCCTTGCGCACCATTGGTGCCACCACCTGGTCCGAATACAAGAAACACATCGAAAAAGACCCGGCCCTCACCCGGCGCTTCCAGGTGCTGCAGGTCATGGAGCCGCAAGAGGCAGCTGCCATGGCCATGGTGCGCGGCCTCGTGCCTGCTTTTGCCCAGCACCATGGCGTGGCCATTCTGGACGAGGCTGTGCGCGCGGCGGTGACGCTCTCGCACCGCTACATTCCCGCGCGCCAGTTGCCCGACAAGGCCATCAGCCTGCTCGACACGGCCTGCGCCCGTGTGGCCATGTCGCTGCACACGCCCTCGCGCGCGCTGCAGGACGCACAGGCCCGGCTGGCAGCGCTGGACGGTGAATATGCTTTGCTGGCGCACGAGGCGTCCATGGGCAAGGAGCGCTCTGACGCCCTGGCGCAACTGGGCGCACAGCGCGCGTCGGTGGAGGCCGAGCATTTGCAACTGACCCAGGCCGCTGCCGAAGAGTCCGCACTCAGCGGCCAGATAGTGGCCCAGCGCCTGGCCTTACATCAGTCCGGGGTGGCTGAACAGCCTGCGCTGGTGCAACAACTGCAGGCGCTTGAACACGAGTTTGTCGCCATGCAAGGCGACAAGCCGCGCATGCACCTGGATGTGGACGCCAGCGTCATTGCCTCCATCGTCGCCGATTGGACCGGCATTCCCGTGGGTCGCATGCTGCGCGATGACGTGGCTGCCGTCATGGCCCTGGAGAGCCAGCTGCGCCAGCGCGTGGTGGGGCAAGACCCGGCCCTGGCCGTAATAGCCCAGCAGGTCAAAACCGCCAAGGCCCGGCTCACCGACCCCGGCAAGCCGCTGGGAATCTTTTTGCTGGTGGGCCCCTCGGGCGTGGGCAAGACCGAGACCGCGCTGGCACTGGCGCAGGCCGTCTATGGCGGTGAGCACAACCTCATCAGCATCAACATGAGCGAGTACCAGGAGGCCCACACCGTCTCCAGCCTCAAGGGCTCGCCGCCCGGCTACGTGGGCTATGGCGAGGGGGGTGTGCTCACCGAGGCAGTGCGGCGCCGCCCCTACAGCGTGATCCTGCTCGATGAGGTGGAGAAAGCCCATCCGGACGTGCATGAGGTGTTCTACCAGGTGTTCGACAAGGGCTGGATGGAAGACGGCGAGGGCCGTGTCATCGACTTCAAGAACACCCTGATCCTGCTGACGAGCAACACCGGCGCCGAGCTCATCAGCAGCCTGCACGAAGACCCGGAGCTGGCGCCCGAAACCGCAGCGCTGGTGGACCTGTTGCAGCCCGAGCTGCGTCGGGTGTTTCCCGCCGCCTTTTTGGGGCGTCTGTCGGTGGTGCCTTATCTGCCGCTGTCGAGCCAACTGTTGCAAAGCATTGTGGCGCTGCAACTGGACAAGGTGGTGGCACGCATGCAGGCGCAGCACGGCATTGCGCTCACCTGCAGCCCGGCGGCGCTGGCCCACATCGTGGCCCGGTGCGGCACGCACGAAACCGGCGCCCGGCGCATCAACCAGTTCATTGAGCGCCACGTGCTTACGCAACTCGCGCAGGCCTGGCTGCAAGCCATGCAAGACCACAAGGCGATTCGCCGCATTGTGCTGCAGGCAGATGGCGAGCCGCGTGGGGAAAACGCCGCAGCCCTGCAGCTGCTGTCCAGCGCAGGCCTGCACCTGCAAATCCATCTGGATGAATGAGGCACAGCCATGCGCGCATTTGTTCCAACCCTTCACCTCTGCCTTGCACGCGCCCGCGTGCGCGGCGGGTTTCAACCGGCCGGTCTGGGTGGCCCGGTCAATCCGTTTCTCATCAACCTGAAGGAATCACTATGAGTGCCAGCAACAGCAGTCAAAAATTCATTGCGCGCAACCGTGCTCCACGCGTGCAAATTGAATATGACGTGGAAATCTACGGTAGCGAAAAAAAGATAGAGCTGCCTTTTGTGATGGGTGTCCTGGCCGATCTGTCGGGCAAGCCTGTCGAGCCGCTTCCCGGCGTGGAAGACCGCAAGTTCCTCGAAATCGACGTCGACAACTTCGACGAGCGCATGAAGGCCATCGCACCGCGCGTGGCCTTCAGCGTGCCCAACACCCTGACAGGCGCGGGCCATGTGATGGTCGACATCACCTTCGAGAGCATGGACGATTTTTCACCCGCCACGGTGGCCAACAAGGTGGACGCGCTCAAGCAGTTGCTCGATGCGCGCACCCAGCTCTCCAACCTGCAGACCTACATGGACGGCAAAGCCGGCGCCGAAGACCTGGTGCGCAAGCTGCTGGGCGACCCGGCCCTGATGAAGTCGCTCGCCTCGTCGCCCAGGCCTGCACCCCAGGACCTCCATTCCTGATGGCCACAGCCTTGCGCCAAGCACCACCCCAACCCCAAAGGACAAGCACCCATGAAAACCCAAACAGCTGAGACTGGCAGCCCCACCCAGTACGCTGACCCCAGCGCCTTCAGTGGCCTGCTGGACCGTGAATTCAAACCCAAGGGCGAGCAACAGCGCGAGGCCGTCGAGGCGGCCGTGCGCACCCTGGCCCAACAGGCCCTGGGCAACACCGTCACCATGAGCGATGACGCCTACGCCAGCATCGAAGCCATCATTGCCGAGATCGACCACAAGCTCACCGGGCAGATCAACCTGATCATGCACCACGCCGATTTCCAGAGTGTGGAGTCAGCCTGGCGCGGACTGGACCACCTGGTCTCCAACACCGAGACCGATGAGATGCTGAAGATCCGCTTCATGGATGTCGGCAAGAGCGAGCTGCGCCGCACCCTGCGCCGCTACAAGGGCGTGGCCTGGGACCAAAGCCCGTTGTTCAAGCGCCTCTACGAAGAAGAGTACGGCCAGCTTGGTGGTGAGCCCTACGGCTGCCTGGTGGCCGACTACTACTTTGACCACACCCCGCCCGACGTGGAGTTGCTGGGCGCCATGGCCAAGATTGCCTCGGCCGCACACGCTCCCTTTATTGCCGGTGCCGCACCCAGCAACCTGCAGATGGAGTCATGGCAAGAGCTGGCCAACCCGCGGGATCTGGCCAAGATCACCGGCAACCAGGACCACGCCGCCTGGACCTCGCTGCGCGCCACCGAAGACGCGCGTTACGTGGGCCTGTGCATGCCGCGCTTCCTGGGCCGTCTGCCTTATGGCGCCAAGACCAACCCGGTGGATGCCTTCAACTTTGAAGAAGACACGCAGGGCGCGGACCACAAAAACTACGTGTGGAACAACGCCGCCTACGCCATGGCCGTCAACATCAACCGCAGCTTCAAGCTCTACGGCTGGTGCACCATGATCCGCGGTGTGGAGTCGGGCGGCACGGTGGAGAACCTGCCCTGCCATACCTTCCCCACCGACGACGGTGGTTACGACATGAAGTGCCCCACCGAGATCGCCATCTCGGACCGGCGCGAAGCAGAGCTGGCACGCGCCGGTTTCATTCCGCTGGTGCACCGCAAGGGCACGGACCACGCCACCTTCATCGGTGCGCAGTCGCTGCAAAAGCCGCAGGAGTACATGGACGCGGATGCCACGGCCAACGCCAACCTGTCGGCGCGCCTGCCGTACCTGTTTGCCAGCACGCGCTTTGCGCACTACCTCAAGTCCATCGTGCGTGACAAGGTGGGCTCTTTCAAGGAACGCGAAGAAATGCAGACCTGGCTCAACGGCTGGATCATGAACTACGTGGACGCCGACCCCGCCAATTCCAGCCACGAAACCAAGGCCCGCCGCCCCCTGGCTGCAGCCGAAGTGGTGGTCGAAGACCTGGAAGGAAACCCCGGCTTTTACAGCGCCAAGTTCTTCCTGCGCCCGCACTTCCAGCTCGAAGGCCTGACGGTCAGCCTGCGCCTGGTGGCCAAGCTGCCCTCGGTCAAGGCGGCCGCCTAGGCACATCCCATCCCCGATCCCGTAGTTCCCTTTCCTTTCACTTTTTTAACTGGAGATACTTTCAATGGCACAAGACATCTTTTTGAAAATCGGCGGCATCGACGGCGAGAGCCAGGACTCCGCGCACAAGAACGAAATCGACGTCAGCAGCTGGACCTGGCAGGTGCTGCAAGAGTCCAACATGCACCAGGGCTCGGGCGGCGGCTCCGGCAAGGCCACCGTGCGTGACCTGAACTTCGTGCACAACGTGGACCGCTCCAGCCCCAACCTGATGAAGTTCTGCCTGACCGGCAAGCACATCGCCGAGGCCAAGCTCACCGTGCGCAAGGCCGGCGGCAGCCCGCTGGAGTACCTCAAGATCACCATGACCGATGTGGTGATCACCAATGTGCAACCGGCCGGCAACGCCAGCGACGAGACCATCAAGGAGCAGGTCAGCATGTCCTTTGCCAAGGTCAAGCAGGAATACACCGTGCAAAACCAGCAGGGTGGCTCGGGTGGCGCTGTGACCGCAGGCTTTGACATCAAGCTCAACAAGGAAGCCTGATTTTGCAAGCCATTCCCCGAGGGCCTGCGTCCTCGGGGCTTGCGCAATTCCAGGCGCCTTGCCACATTGCCTTCAGCCAACCTTGCACTTTGCGATCGGAGCGGACATGTACCGAATGCTGTCGAACCTGCCCATCAGCGCCATGCTTCACCGGTCAGCGCCGGCGCTCATCGCCGGGCTGGCACTGGCCTTGGGTCTGTGCTGTGCCAGTGCGGCGCAGGCGCAAGAAGCCCGCGAAGCCACCAAGCTGCAGCTCAGCATTGAGGCCGCACCCGGCGTCAACCCTGACAGCAGCCTGCGCCCGTCGCCCATCAAGGTGCGCATCTATGAGCTCAAGGACGCGGCCTCATTTGCCGAGGCCGACTATTTCAGCCTGGAGACCAGCGACAAGATCACCCTGGCGGCCGATATGCTGGCCCGCGACGAATTCATCCTGCGCCCGGGCGAGAGCCGCAGCATAGCGCGCAAGAGCAACCCGCACACCACGGCCATTGGCGTGCTGGCGGGTTACCGGGATCTGCCCAACTCCACCTGGCGTGTGGTGCAAAAGCTCAAGGAAGCGCCCGACGCCTCGTGGCTGCGCGTCTTCCTGCCCGCCAACCGTGCCGAGCTGCAAATCCAGCTGCAACCGCAAGGCATTGCCCTGACGGAAAAGCCCTGACGCACTCCCTCGCCAAGCCACACCGGAACACCACCATGACCTGGACCAACAAAGTCACCTGGAGCGAAGGCCTGTTCCTGCGCCCCCAGCTGTTTCAGCAGCAAGAGCGCTACCTCGAGAGCTTTGCCCACAAACGCGCCGCACCCCTGTCGCCCTTTTATTGGGGCTTTAGCCAGCTGCGCATCGACACCGAGTCGCTCACCCTGGGCAAGCTGGTGTTGGCATCGGCCAGCGGCATCTGTGCCGACGGCACGCCCTTCGACATGCCGGGCCAGACGCCGCCACCGCCGCCCCTCACCCTGTTGCCTGAACACCTGCAACAGGTCATTTATCTGGCACTGCCCATCCGCACGCCCAACGGCGAAGAAACCACGTTTGAAGCCGCACCCGGGTCGCTGGCCCGTTTTGATGTGTTCGACTCGGAACTGCGCGACTCCAACTCCATTGGCCAGGGCGCCAAGACCGTGCAGCTCAGCCAGTTGCGCATGGTGCTGGTGCCCGAGAAAGAGCTCACCAGTGCCTGGATGGGCCTGCCCCTGGCCCGTCTGGTGGCGCTGCGCAGCGACGGCAGTGCCGAGCTCGATGCCACACTCATCCCCCCGGTCAACCGCATTGGTGCCAGTGACCTGTTGGTGCAGTGGCTGACCCAGCTGCAAGGCACCACCCACCAGCGTGCCGACAATCTGGCGCGGCGCCTGAGTGGCAGCGCCGGTACCGGCGCCACCCAGGCCGCCGAGGTCAGCGACTTTTTGCTGCTGCAAATCCTCAACCGCTTCGAGCCCCTGCTCGACCATTTGCTGCGCGTGAGGGAAAGCTCACCCGAGGTGGCCTACACCCTGCTGCGCAGCATGGCAGGCGAGCTATCCACTTTCATTCGCACCCAGACCCGCCGCCCCACAGCCGTGCCCCCCTATGCGCACCGCGATCCCTACACCAGCTTCAAGGCTTTGGTGGAAGACACGCGCGAGCTGCTCAACAACCTGCTGGTGCGTAGCGCCCAAAGCATTGGCTTGCAGGCCAAGCAGCACGGCATGCACCTGGCCAGCCTGGATCCGGTGGAACTGCGCAGCTTCAGCAGCCTGGTGCTGGCGGTGGCAGCCAGCATGCCCACCGACCAATTGGCGCAGCTGTTCCCGGCGCACGGCAAACTGGCACCGGCCGACCGCCTGCCCGAGCTGGTGCGCCTGCACCTGCCCGGCATCGCGCTGCGTGTGCTGCCGGTGCCACCGCGCCAGATTCCCTTCAATGCGGGCTATGTGTACTTCCAGGTCGAGCCCCAGGGCGCCATGTGGGAGCACATGCTGGCGCACGGCGGCATCGGCCTGCATGTGGCCACTGCATTCCCCGGCCTGCGCATGGAACTGTGGGGGGTGCGCTAAGTGGCCCGCCGCATCATCGTGGTGGGCGACAGCACCAGCCACGGCGGGCGCGTCATCAGCGGGTCGGCCGCGCACACCATCGCGGGCAAAGCCGTTGCGCGCAAGGGTGACCAGATCGACTGCCCCCTGCACGGCGTAAACGAAATTACCGAAGGCGAAGACAAGATGCCCATCGATGGCATTCCCGTGGCGCTGGAAGGCCACAAGTCGGTGTGTGGCTGCCAATTGATTGGCACATCGAATGCGACTTATGGTGGAGATGGGGCCACAGCTTCTGGTGCTGGAGTATTGGCCACAGGCATGGCTTCGGCAAGGGGCTTGTGCGATGTGGACGGAATGGTTGTCAATGCGCGCGTAAAGAAAGCGAGACGCCCGCTCATAGAGCGCCAAAGCTTAAACGAAGTACTTGGAATCATTGTCCATCAAACAGGTGGAGCCACCGCGCAGTCATCGCTGGAAAGCTACAGCCGGACAGACGCAAATGGTGCACATCTTCTGATCGACAGGGACGGGACGATCTACCAGACCGCATCGCTACACAAGCAGACTTGGCATGTCGGGAAATTGAAGGCCCGTTGTCTGGCGGAATCACGTTGCTCTAGAGCAGATGCGCTGGCATTGAGGACGTTTAACCCCACGTCAGAAAACAGCAGGGAGATGGAAAAGTCTGTTCCTGACAGGTATCCCTGCAACAGGGATGCGCTGGGCATCGAATTGGTTGGCATGCCGGATGCAAGAGGGGTTTACGAAAAGGTGACTGATCTTCAAAACGCTTCACTGGCGTGGCTGGTCGCTGAGATTTGCAGTGAGTACAGCATTCCGCGGTCAGAGATCTTTCGCCATCCGCAGGTGTCTCGAAAAAACGAAACAGAGGCTCAGAGCGCGACATGGAACTGACCATCGCATTGAACGCATTGAAGTGGAAAGCGATTGCCACTTTGCTCTTGATCGGCATTGGCGTTGCAGGCCCTGCACTAGCAGTCGCAGAAGAATGTGGCAACGACATCAGAGCCTGCGAACGTCCGCGAACGGGTGTGGTCATTCGAAATGTGAAGACTTCCGGCGTAGGACATATGGCGCCTGGATTCATCCACTCGGAGCACCCCTGCAATCAGTTCAAGCTCAGTCTGGACCAGGTTCGCCACTACCTCCTGGCTGCAGGGCAAATAACGCAAAACGACATGCAATACATCGTGGACCAGTCTGCATGTGTTGTGACTGGTGTTGTCAAATTTTCAAATGGAATTTCACACCCGTTCGTGATCGGTGAGCTGCGTGAGGGGCGCATCGGTGGCACGGGCAAGGAACCGGAGTATCTGTATTGCAGCGCCTGCCCGTCACCGCCGTTTGCGCGCTAGCACAGGAAGGAAAAATGATGTTGTTGATGCATCCGAACCAGAAATGTGTGGCTGATGGAACCCCGGTTGCGATCTGGCCTGACTATTTTTAGCACCCCAACAAATTCAAAGAGCATCGCATGAAAAACGATATCCAATACTCCAACACGGGTGGCTTCGATACTGCCGACGAGCCGGGCTCTGCCCTGTCCGGCATGCACGAGGCGGGCGCAGCCCTGCAGTTCGAGCCCGGCCCCAACCATGATTCACGGCTGTCTGAAGTGCTGCTGGCTATCGAGCACAACCGCAACCCCCTGCTGGAGGCCGCCAGTGTCCTGCTGCGCAGCCTGGCCGAGTTGCCGCGGGAATTGAATGCCGAAGGTTTGCGCGGCCTGCACACGCTGCTCACGCAAGAGCTGCAGACCTACACACGGCTTTGCGAGCAGGCCAACCTGCGGCGCGACCACATGCTGGCGGTGCGCTATGCCCTGTGTACCGCATTGGACGAGGCCATCAGCCAGCGGCCCTGGGCCGGAGGCGGGGCGGGCCACACGGGTGCCTGGTCAACCCAGGCCTTGCTGAGCCAGTTCCATGGCGAGACCGGGGGCGGCAAGACGGTGTTCCTGCTGATCGGGCGGCTGGCCAACGCGCCGGAAGAGCACATGCCGGTGCTCGAAGTCATTCACCACCTGCTCAGCCTGGGCTTCATGGGCGACTACCGCGTACAGGCCGATGGCCACCGCATGATCGAGACCATTCGCCACCGCCTCTACACCATGGTGTGGGCGGGGCGCGAGCCGGTGGCACGCGAGCTCTCGCCGCACTGGCAAGGCGTGGGCCAGGGCAAGTTCAAGCTCTTGCGTTCCGTTCCGGTCTGGGTTTCAGCCAGTGTGCTCGGCCTGGCACTGTTTGCGCAGTTCAGTTGGTACAAATACGACCTGCTGAACCACGGTGCCCGCGTCGAAAAAAGCATAGCCGCATTGGCCTCGCAGCAGCCGCCACCCCAGCGCAAGGCGGTGCGCCTGAACCTGTCGGCCTTGCTGCAGACCGATATCGCCCAAGGCCGCCTCAAGGTGGACGAAAACGACCAGCGCGCGCTCGTAGTGTTCACCGGCGACGGCATGTTTGCCGGTGGCCTGGACAAGCCCAGCCCGGCCACACTGGCCATTCTGGACAAAGTGGCAGGTGCCATCCAACAGGTTGGCGGCGTGGTGCGCGTGGTTGGCCACACCGATGACCAACCTATCGCCACACCCGAGTTCCCCAGCAACCAGGCTCTGTCTGAAAAGCGTGCCCAGAGCGTGCTGAAGGTGCTGCTGGCAAAAGGCCTGGAGGCCTCACGCCTGCAGGCGCTGGGCCGGGGTGACAGCCAGCCAGTGGCACCCAACACCACGGACGCCGGGCGCGCGGCCAACCGCCGCGTCGAAATCGAAGTCAGCACCTCCGACATGGCAGGTGCTGTAGCAGGCAGCGCACCCATAGGCGCTCCCCCACCCACCCATCCATAACAACAAGGGGAACACAACATGCAGGGATTTTTCGCGTCACCCGTCGTGCGCGCCATTCTGTCCTTTCTGGCCCTCATCCTGGCGGCATTGGCTGTCTGGTTCATCGGGCCCTTGCTGGCCTTTGGCGAACTGCATCCGCTCGCCAGCTCAGGGCTTCGCGTCACCACCATCTGCCTGATGCTGGTGTTCGTGGTGTTCGCCCTGATGGGCTGGACGCTCAGCGTCATCGGCGTCACTTGCCTGTGCCTGCTCGTCTGGCATGCGGGGCCCCTGCTGGCCTTTGCCAATGTCCGTCCACTGGAGCCGGTGTGGGCGCGCGCAGTCACTATTGCCGTCATCGCCTTCGTCTATCTGGCGTGGGCTGTCTACACGCTGTGGAATCTGATCCGCAGCGATGAGGCCTTTGCCAAACGCCTGTTCCAGCGCGACCCGAATGCACCCACGGCGCTGGCCCGGGACGAGGTGCGCGCCATTGCCGACATCGCCCGCAAGGCCGTGGTCCAGCTGCGGCAAATGCACAGCACCATGGCCGGTGGCACCGGCTCGGTGTGGGGCGCCCTGCGCCGCTTGGTGGAAGGCAAGCGCTATCTTTATGAGCTGCCCTGGTACATGGTGATTGGCACACCGGGAGCGGGCAAGACCTCGGCCCTGCTCAACTCGGGCCTCAAATTTCCCATGGCCGAGCAAATGGGGACGGCCAGCGCGCAGATGACGCTGTCGCAAAACGCGGGCACGCTGAACTGCGCTTGGTGGTTCACCAACGACGCGGTGCTGATCGACACCGCAGGCCGCTACACCAACCCGCAGGACGGGCGCGGCTTCAAGCGTCTCAACCCACCCAAGGACGCCGCCAATGGCATGCAGGGTCCGGCCGAACCCATGGACCCCACGCTGCTGGAGCAGACCAATGCCGCCGAGTGGAAGGGTTTTCTGGGCGTGCTGCGCAAGGTGCGCGCGCGGGCTCCCATCAACGGGGCGCTGCTGGCCATTGACGTGGCCAAGCTGTTGGGTGACGACGACGCGCAAGCGATGGCCCATGCCGCCCAGCTGCGTGCGCGTTTGGGTGAATTGCGCCAGGAGCTGGGCATCCGCTTTCCCGTGTATGTGGTGCTGACCAAGACGGACTTGCTGCGCGGCTTTGCCGAGTATTTCGCCAGCCTGACCACGGAGGCGCGCGCGCAGGTCTGGGGCTTTACCCTGCCTTGGATGGAGCAGGGCCAGGGCAGTCTCAAGGCGCTGGTGCCGCAAATTGAGCGCGAGCTCTCCGCGCTGCAGCGCCGCGTGGCGGATGGTGTGGCCACGCGCCTGCAGGAAGAGTTCGAGCTGGACCGCCGCCAGGCCCTGTACGTGCTGCCGCACGAGCTGACGGCCTTGGCCCCGCGCCTGACCACTTTGCTGGATGCCGTGTTCTCCGACTCGCGTTTTGACACCACACAACTCACCCACACCCTGCGCGGCGTGTACTTCACCAGCGCCATGCAGTTTGATGAGCGGCGCGTCACGGCCGACCACCGCGCCCTCATCCCCCGCCTGCGCCAGGCGCTGGGCAGCATGGCCGCGCGCCTGGGTGGTGCGGAGTCCGCCAACGTCTATGCCCTGCTCAGTGCGCAGGGCCGCGCCAGCAGCACGCGCAGCTTCTTCATGGGCGACGCACTCACCCGTGTGGTGTTCCCCGAAGCGCATCTGGTCAAGCCCAACCTGAAATGGGAGGCGCGCTTTCGGCTGCTGCGTCTGGTGGGCCATCTGCTGGTGCTGATGCTGTTCTTGTGGCTGGCGGGCGCACTCGTGCTCAGCCACAGCAACAACCAGTCCTACCTCAGCGACGTGGGCGCCAAGACCGAAACCCTGACCGACAAAATGCGCGCCCTGGTCGCTCGCCACAGCACTGAGCGCATGATCGACGTGCTGGGCTTGGCGCAGGCTCTGCCCGCGCATGCGGGCCTGGACCTGGGCGACCCGTCCGGCGCTTACCTGTATGGCCTGTACACGGCCGAGCCGGTGGCCCAGGCCGCGTACAGCGCCTATGGCGACCTGCAGGACCGGCTGATTCTGCCGGTGCTGACCCAGCGCATGGAGGCCGTGATGCGCAGTGCCGTGCAGGCAGGGGACTCCAAGGCTGCCTACGACACCTTGCACGTCTACCTGCTCTTGCACGACAAGGAGCATTACAGTGCGTCGGCCACCGCCGCGCAGGAGGTGCGGACCTGGGCGCTGACCGACTGGCAGGAAGGCGCAGTCAAAGACAGCGCAGCCCGCGAAGCAGCCACCAAGCCTGCGCAACCGAACACCCCCATCGTGGCGCCGCGTGACGTGTTGGCCTCCCAGCCCAAGGCGGAGAAGCTGTTGCCCCTGCGACCAGCGGACAGCAGCCCGGGCCTGGCCGCCAGCTTTGGCAACAGCACGGCCATGGTCTCGCATCTGGAGGACATGTTCTCCGGCAGGCGGGTGGTGCAGTCTGCCACCGCGCGGGACGAGGCGCTGGTGCGCCAGGTGCGCACCTTCCTGGACACCAGCTCCAGCAGCCAGCGCCTGTACCAGCGCACGCGCGCCGCCCTGTTGCCCGATGCACCGCAGGATTTCACCTTGGTGCGCGCCCTGGGGCCACAGGCAGGCACTCTGTTCAGCCGGGCCTCGGGCAAGACTTTGGAGAAGGGGGTGGCCGGTTTTTTTACCTATGACGGCTACCACGCGCTGTTTGCCAAGCGCTTGCCCGAGATGGTGGCCGTGGCCCAGTTGGACGACGCCTGGGTCATGGGCCACACCGAGGGCGTGCCGGGGCAAAAAAAGCTGCTCGAATTTGGCACCGCACCCAGTTCAGAAACCGCCGCGCTGACAGAAGAAATACGCCGCCAATACCTGGACGAATATGCCGAGCTGTGGACGGCGTATTTGTCCGACATCCGCATCATCCGCACCGAGGGCGGCGGCTCTTTGGCCTTTGAGCTCAATGTGCTGCGCCAGCTCGCCGCACCCGACTCGCCGCTGGCGCGCCTGGGCCGCATGGTGGCGCGCGAGACCACGCTCTCGCGCCCCCTGCAAACCGTGGCCGAAGCCGACAAGTCGCTCTTTGACAAGGCCAGCGAGCAACTCGACAAAAAGACAGCGCAGGTCAGCAAAGACCTGGGCCTGCGGCCCGGGCAGCGCGCCGAGCGCATGCTGGTGGACGAACATTTCTCCGCCCTGCGCGAGGTGGTGACCGGCCAGACCGAGGGCGCAGCCATCCCTGGCGGCAAACCGGCGTTGGATGGCATTGCCAATTTGCTCAACGAGTACTACACCGCGTTGGTGGTGGCCGACACCGCCATCAGCTCGGGCGCACTGCCACCGGCAGGTGTCGAGGCCGCCACCAAAATCCGCATTGAAGCGGGCAAGCTGCCCGCACCGTTTCGCGAGGTGCTGTTGGGTGTGAGCGCCAGCGGATCCGACAAAGTGGCGCAAGGGGCTGCCTCCATCCTGCAGGTGCAGGCCCGCGCGCAAATGGACCGGCTCATTGGCATGCTGGCGCTCACCGTGGGCGAGCCCTGCAAGCGCAACATCGCCGGGCGCTACCCCTTTGCCCAAAGCACGCAGGAGGTGGAGGTGGACGACTTCAATGCCATGTTCGCCGCTGGCGGTGCTGCTGATGAGTATTTCAACAAGTTCCTGGCCCCCTTGGTGGACACCAGTGTGCGGCCCTGGAAGTACAAGAACCCAGCCTCTGCGGTGGCCTTGGTGGGCACCGAAAGCCTGGCCAACGGCCAGGCACCGGCGGCCGTCTCCAACGGCCCCACACTGACCGGCGAGCTGCTCAAAATGCTGGCCGCCAACGGACCCAACCCCGACTTTTTTGCCCAGGTGCAACAAATCCGCGAGGCCTATTTCAAGGAGCCAGGCGCCAAGCGCATGGCCTGGAAACTGGACCTGAGTGTGCAAAGCCTCGACCCGACGGTGACCGAACTGCTGATCGACATGGACGGCCAAAGCCAACGCTACGCCCATGGCCCGGTGCAGGCGCTGCAAGTGCAGTGGCCCGGCACCCGCGGCGGCACCATGGCCGAAATCAGCGCCCAGCCCCGCATCAAGGCCGACACTTCCGTCATCTCGGTGCGCGGCCCCTGGGCCCTGTTGCACCTGATGGAGCGCGGCCGCATCGTCACCGGTGCCAGCAGCGGACGTGTGGCGGTGGAGTTCCAGTTTGACAACCGCCGCGCCGTACTCGAAGTGGGCAGCAGCGGCATCAATCCGCTGAGCAGCCCGCTGCTGAAAAATTTCAATTGCCCGCTGCGCACCGCGATTTGAGCCGCAGGCCCGCCATGTCCTTTGCCATGTCCCAAGCGATATCCGAACACGTGCGTCGCCGCTGGCAGGCCGCACCGCTGGCCATCTGGGGCAAGCTGCCCAGCCATGGCGACTTTTTGCGCCACCGCTGCACTGCGCGCCAAGCGCTTGACTGGCAGAGCTGGGTGGCCAGCGTCTGGAGCCAGCGTCCAGCTTCGCCCCGGTCTTCGGCCCCGGATGCGCGTGCGCGCCGCAGTGGCCGTGGCGAGACCGGCTGGTTGACGCTGGAGCCGCGCAAGATGGCGGTGGATCTGGGCGCCGTGCCGGTGGCCTTTGTCATGCAGCCCGGCGCCATGCCCTTTGCACCCCGGCACTGCGTGCAGGGCGTCATGCTGGCCTCTGAAGACCAGATTGGCAGGCCCTGCCCGCTGATCATCTTCCAGCAAATCGCACCGGGCTGGCTGCGCCGCAGCTGGGTGGCCGAGGCAGCCCAAGGGCGCCACAACATGCTCTATTGGCTGGCCCGCATTGCCGCGCGTGCCCATGCCACCGACACCGGCTGGGAGGCGTTGGTGGCCGCCGTGGACGGCGTCTGGCAGTCGCACGCGCCGGGCCTTACGCACTTGCTGGGCGGCCCCTTGCCCACGCCCTCGCGCACCCACCTCAACAGTGTGCTGCGCGGCTATTGCGAACACGAAACGGCCGATGCCGCGCGCGGTCTGCAGGGCGTGCAGACCATGCCCTGGGCCAACTGGCCCGCGCACATCCTGCGCTCCGAGCAGCCGGTGCACGCCTTTTGGCAGCAGGACATGCAAGGTGGCTTTGTCAACGCCGCTGAAAGCCTGGCCGCCCTGTGGGGAGGAGCCGCATGAGCGCGCAACCGCACAACACGGCCGTGCAGCCACTGGCGCTGGAACTGTTTGTGCTGCAGCACCGCGGCCAGGAAGTGAACCATTCCTGGAGTTGGCCAGCAGATGGGCCGCCTGCGCCGAATAGCCTGATGCAAACCGGCATGGACACCGTGCTGGCAGACGTGCCGGGCCTGGATGCCGCCACCCTCGCGCAAGCCAGCCTGTGCACCCTGCAACGCATGGGCACGCCAGCGCAACCCGTGTGGATGGTGGGCAACAGCGGCCACAGCCTGGCCTGCAGCCTGAATGGAACGGTGTTGGCCGCAGGCAGCCAGATGCGCCTGGACCATGGCGATGTCATCGAACTGGGCCTGACGTCCCTGCTGGTCTCGCTGGAGCCATCGCAAGGCATGCCCGAGTTGCCGGACTGGGAGGTGACGCAGCCCGGCCATTCGCCCGCTGCAATATCCGCCTTCGCCCTGACCGACCTGGATGCCATCCCTGACAGCACCCAACTGGCTGACGCCCCGCACCATGGCCTCAAGCGCTTGGACATTGGAGACCTGATCTCGCTCGAACCCGACACCAACATCCCGGCCATGGACACTGACCCTGTTGATGCCCCGATTGCCCGGCTTGCCCCGATTAAGTCAGCAGGCAGACCGGTGCCTCAGCCCGCACCCACGGACGACCTGCTCGACGTCTTGCATGCCCGCTACCTCGACAAGCTGCGCAACCCTTCCAAAGCGGACGCTGACGATGCCTGGCAAGACCTGGTGCGCGGCGCCCAGGCCCAGCAGCAGGACCCGGTGCAACAGTGGATGCAGGCCGCAGGCAGCAGCCCCGGCCTGGACGACCTGTTGGGCCAGCAGCACAGCATTGCTTCGGTGATTGAGGGCCTGGACGCACTGGGCGGAATTGACGTGCTGGCCCCCGAACCTTTTGACAGCGTGATGCACCTGTTCGCCCCTGAGCACCTGCGTGCGCCCGAACAAGCCTCGTTGCAAAGCCTGGTGCAGCACAGCCTGCCGGGCCTGACCCAGCGTGAGCACCACAGCATGTCGGTCGACAGCGCCATGCCATTCACCGGCGGTGAAGAGCCGCCCCGCACATCCCATTGAAGCCCCACACACCATGACCGCACCCACGCTGCTCAGCCAGATCAATCCCGACAACAACCTGCAGGACGCCCTGACGCGGTTGGAGTCCGAAGTGCGCAGCCTGCCCGGCAATGCCAGCCACCGCTGGGCGCTGGCGGAGTTGCTGTGCGTGCTGGGCCAGTGGGAGCGCGCCTTGAAGCAACTGCAGGTGGGCGCCAAATTGCTGGACAACAAAGACACCCAGTGGCAGGCCAAAGCCCAGATGCTGCGCGGCCTGGTGCGTGCCGAGGCGCAGCGCCGTGAGGTGTTTGCCGGACAACTGCTGCCGGTGCCGGTTATTGACCGGCCACAGTGGATGGAAGACCTGGCACGCGCCATGGCGGCCAACGAAGCAGGCAACCATGCCCAGGCCGATGCCTTGCGTCGCAGCGCACTCGGGCGCGCGCCCACCCGCTCCGGCATCTGCAGTTGGCAGGCCGACGCCGCCGCCGGGCAGGCGAACCAGGAACAGGCCTTCGCCTGGCTTGGAGACAGCGACACGCGTCTGGGCCCGGTCTGTGAATGCATGCTGGCTGGTGGCTACCGCTGGCTGGCCTATGCCGACATCGCCAGCCTGCAAATCGAGCGCCCGACCGGTTTACTGGACCTGGTGTGGTTGCCGGTGCGGCTGCAGCTGCGCAGCACCCAGGCGGGCGCCAAGCCCTTGCGCGCCTACCTCCCGGCCCGTTACAGCGGCACCGAAGACATTGCCGCCGAAATCGGCAGCAGCCAGCGCGATGCACTCATGCTTTCGCGCCTGACGCGCTGGCAGGACGTGGGCGAAACCGGCGTCTTTGCCGTGGGACAAAAAACCCTCATGACCGACCAGGGCGACCTGCCCCTGCTGGGCCTGCGCAGTCTGCAAATGGACGGCACCCCCGCAGCGCAAGAGGGGCCGGCATGAACGGGCTTGACTACACCCTGGCCGACGCCGCGCAGGCAGAGCCGAACGGCGCGCTGCCGCTTGCAGGCGCGCTGCCGCTGCAGCTGATTCGTGGCGGCCTGCATCCCGGCGCCCGCGTCCTACCGTCCAGCGTGGCCACAACCGCCAAACGTGCCGAGCGCCACTACCTGCCCACCCTGTTTGACCGCCTGTGCGATGACGCCCCCAGCGAAACCGTGGAAGCGCCCGAGGCCTATGCCAGCAGCCGCGCAGAAATGCGCCACATCATCCAACGCGACCTGGCCCTGCTGCTCAACACCACCGACCAAAGCGATCTGATTGATGCCGCCCGCTATCCCGCGGCCGCCCGCTCCACCATCAACTACGGCGTGCCTGCGCTGGCCGGTGGCTACCTGTCCGAAAAAAAATGGGCCGACATCGAGGCCATGATCCGCCGCGCCATCCTGCAATTCGAGCCGCGCCTGATGCCCGAGACGCTGGTCGTGCGGCCGCTGCAAAAAGAGCGCGCCAGCGCCCACTACAACGTGCTCACCTTCGAGATCTCCGGCCACATCCAGATGCAACCTTATCCGCTGGAGTTCACGGTGCAAAGCCAGGTGGACCTGGAGACCAACCGCATCGCCTTGCAGCACCCCACCTAAAGAGGCTACGCCCATGGACCCCCAACTCCTCAGCTACTACAACCAGGAACTCAGCTACATGCGCGAGGCCTCGGCCGAGTTTGCTGACCAGCATCCCAAAATTGCGCGCCGACTGGGCATGCAGGGCGTGGAAGTGGCCGACCCGTATGTGGAGCGGCTGATCGAGTCCTTCTGCTTCATGTCGGCACGCATGCGCATCAAGCTCGATGCGGAGTTTCCGCGCTTCAGCCAGCGCCTGCTTGAAGTGGTCTACCCCAACTATGTGGCGCCGACACCCAGCATGGCGGTGGCGCAGCTGCACCCCAACGCCCAGGAGGGCGACTTCAGCAAGGGCTTTGCGGTGCCGCGCAACACGGCCTTCTTTGCCAAGGTTCCTGAGGGTGAAACCACCGC
Organism: Comamonadaceae bacterium; assembly: GCA_947374485.1. GTDB lineage: Bacteria > Pseudomonadota > Gammaproteobacteria > Burkholderiales > Burkholderiaceae_C > Allorhodoferax. Next base: position 52,938 of record CANCCF010000005.1, read on the forward strand.
CTGCGAATTCCGTTCGGGCCAGGATGTGGCGCTGTGGCCCATCGAAATCACCAGTGCCAAACTGGCCGGTGCGCCGCCCGACATCCCGGCGCTGGAGCGCTACCTGCCGCCCACGGTGCAGGTGCTGGGCAGCCTGCGCCTGCAACTGCGCGTGACCGGCGAGCTCAATTTTTGCGACCTCCGGGGCTTGGACCGGCTGCCCATTTATCTCAGTGGTGATGGGCACATTGCATCGCACCTGTTCGAACTGCTGCACGCCGGTGCCGTGGCGTCTCTCACCGGTGTGCCGGGGCAGATGGCGGAGCGCCCCCATGTGGTTACCAAGGACGCCCTGGTGCACGAGGGCCTGGGCCCCGAGCAAGGCCTGCTGCCGCTGCCCTGGAACACCTGGCACGGCCACAACCTGCTGCATGAGTACTTTGCCTGCCCGAGCCGTTTTTATTTCTTTGCGCTGCAGGGCCTCGCACCCGGCCTCTCGCGCATCCAGGGCAAGGTGGCCGAGGTGGTGCTGCTGCTCACGCGCGACACGGCCCAACTGCGCGGCCTGGTCGACAAGGACCAGTTTGCCCTGTTCTGCACCCCGGTGGTCAACCTGTTTGAGCGCCGCACCGACCGCATCGAGATGACGCCCGGCCAGACCGAGTTCCATCTGGTGCCGGACCGCTCGCGCCCCATGGACCTGGAGGTGTTCAGCGTGCAGGAGATGCGCGGGCAAAAGGCCGACACCACGCAGGAGCAGGTGTTTCGCCCCCTGTTCCAGACCCTGAACCAGGACGAGGGCAACCACGGCCGCTACTTCAGCCTGCGCCGCGAGCCGCGCCTGGCCTCCGACAACGCCCGCAAATACGGCACGCGCACACCCTATGTAGGCACCGAGGTGTTTGTCAGCCTGGTGGACCAGCAGGAGGCGCCCTATGCCGAGTCGCTGCGCTACCTCAGCGTGCAGGCACTGCTGACCAACCGCGACCTGCCGCGCCTGGTGCCGCGCAACGGCCACTCCGACCTGAGCGTGAAGGACTCCATCCCCGTGAGCGCCGTCGGCCTGGTGCGCCCGCCCAGCCAGCCGCGTGCCCCTTTTGCACAGGGCGAAACCGCCTGGCGCCTGATCCGCCAACTCAACTTCAACTACTTGCCGCTGATGGACATGAACCACCGCCAGGGCGCACAGGCCCTGCGCGACATGCTGCGCCTGTTTGTGGGCACCGATGACCTGACGGCCGCGCGGCAGGTGGAGGGCCTGATTGGCAGCCACATTGCGCCAGTCACCCGCCGCCTGCCCGGCAGCGGCCCCTTGGTGTACGGGCGCGGCGTGCAGTGCGACATCACGGTGGACGAAGACGCCTTCAGCGGTGTCAGCCCCTATCTGCTGGGCCTGGTGCTGGAGCACTACCTGGCGCGCCACGTCAGTATCAATGTGTTTACCCAAACAAGGCTGCAATCCATGCAGCGCGGCCAAGTGGCAAGCTGGCCGGTGCGCATGGGCACACGGGGTGTGGTGTGATGCGCGCCGCGCTTGCTCCCCTGGCTGTGTCGACTGGCGCATTGCATCCCGCCAATGCGGCCTTGGCCGATGCGCAGCTGCGCCCCTGGGCCCATGGCTTTATGCCGCTGCTGCGCCAGCTGGCCGCCACCGAGCCCGGCATGCCGCAGGTCGGCTGCGCACAGCGGCCGCAGCAAGAGAGCTTTCGCCTGGGCCAGCAGGCCAGCCTGGTGTTTGCGCCGCGTGAGCTGGCGCGGGTCGAAGTGCGGCTCAATGGACAGCAAAAGCCCGAGGCCCACATTCAGCTCTTTGGACTGGGTGCGCTGGGCCCCAACGGCGCGCTGCCCATCCACTTCACCGAGCTGGTGCGCGAGCGGGTGGAGGCCAAACGTGACACCACGCTGGCCGACTTCATCGACCTGTTTCACCACCGCGCCTTCACCCATATCTACCGTGCCTGGGCGCAGAGCCAAAGTGCTGCGGGTCTGGACCGCCAGGGCCAGGAAACCTTCAGCCCCTATGTGGCGCGGCTGGCCGGTGACGACCCTGCCGAAGTGCAGGGCAGTGCCTTGCCGCCCCATGCCCGCTGGGCCAGCAGCGCACACCGCGTGCGCGCCGCGCGCAACCCCGATGGCCTGGTCAGCACCCTGCGCCGCTTCTTTGGTGTGCCCGTGAGCCTGCGTGAATACATGTTGCAGTGGATGCCCATCGAGCCGCAAGACCTCTGTGTGCTGGGCCAGCCACGCCCCTCCAGCGTGCTGGGCGAGGGCGCCATGCTGGGCGAGGTGGTGCCAGACCGGCAAAGCCGTTTTCGTTTGGTGATAGGCCCGCTGGGCATGGACGCCTATTTGCGCCTCACACCCCAAGGCTCTGCCAGTGGTCGTGACCTGCCTGCGCTGGTTGAAATCCTGCGCTCTTTCATTGGCTTTGAATATGTGTGGGAGGTGGAACTGCTGGTCAACGCCGAGGCCGCGCCGCCCGCCCGCCTGGGGGATGGCAACCAGCTGGGCTGGTCCACCTGGATGGGCGCTGGCGAACACCCCGTGGCCCAGGTGGCGCCGGTGGTCGGCATGGTGTTTGAACCCGAAAGCTACAACACATGAACCCCCTTAAAAGCCTGTTTTCGGCCTTGACCGGCGGCGCTGCCAATGAGCCGGACAAGACCGCCAACGCTGCCGTTCTGCCCGAGCTGCTGGCGCGGGTGAGCGACACCAAGCCCTGTGGCGACAGCCTGGAATACGACACCGAATACGCTGTGCTGCGCGCCCGCCTGGAGCCCAAGGCCGAGGTGCAATATGGCAAGTTTTCCAGCAAGCCCGAAGCGCCCGACTGGGCCGAGGTGGAGCGCGATGCGCGGCGCCTGCTGCTCATCACCAAGGACATTTCCATCCTCGTCTGGTTTACCCGCGCGCGCTGCCGCCTGGGTGGCGCCACCGGCCTGCTGGAAGGCTTGGCCACATTGCAAGCGGTGTTGCAGACCTACCCCGAGCAGGTGCACCCGCAACGGGTGCTGGAGGGCGTGCCCGACCCGGCCGTGCGTGCCAATGCCCTGGCAGCGCTGTGTGACCCGGACGGCCTGTTGGGCGATGTGCGTGAAGTGGTGGTGAGCGGCAGCACCGCCTTCCGCTTGACGGTGCGCGATGTGGAGCGCGCCCTGGCCTTTCCGCGCCCGCCCTACGCGCCCGACCCGGAGGTGGTGAAGCGCCAACTGGCCGATCTACACCGCAAGGGCGACACCGCCCTGGCCGCGCTGCTGGCTTGCGGTGCCTGTGTGCAGGCTATGGAACAGTGGAGCCGCGCCTCACTGCAGGACGATGCGCCCAGCCTGGCGCCGCTGCTGCGGCTGTTGGCCGCCATGCACGCCTTTGCCGAGCCAGAGCCGCGCAGCACCAAGGTCCAGGCCGATGCGGTGGATGGCGTGAGCAGCGTGGAGAGCAAGCGCGTGCAAGCCCTGCACAGGCTCGCGCACGACGCCCGCGATAGCCACACTGCAACGCCAGCACTTGCCCTGTCGGCCGCACTCAACCCCGGCGTGCTGGAGGAACGTGAACAGATACGCGCCCTGCTGCGCCAGGTGCGCCAGTGGATCGAGCACCACGAACCCAGCAGCCCGGTCACCATCCTCATCAAGCAGGCCGACCGCATGTGGGGCAAGCGCTTCTCCGAGATCGCCACCATGATCCCGCCGGACCTGATGCAGGCCTGGGACCGCGATGACTAAAGCCTCCACCTCCTTCCCCTTAAAGGATGTCGCCCATGTTTCTGTTCAACGCCCCCCGTGTCCTGACCGTGCGCAGTGCTGCCATTCCCGTGATAGCAGGCCAGCCCGCGCTGGTGCCCTTGAAACTGGAGGGCGAAGAGGGCATCAACCGCTTGTTTGAATACCGGCTGACCCTGCAAACACCGGACGCCTTCAACTTCAAGGCCTCTGCAGGCGCCAACTTCGAACTGGACGGGTTTGTCGGGCTGGAGCTTACGTGCTTGATCGAGCTGGAGGGGCAGGGCAGCTTTGTGCCGGGGCTGCCGGGCGGCGCGGGACAAGCCAACCAGGACGCCGGGGTGCGTGAACTTTCAGGCCTGATCACCTCTGCCCGCTTCATCGGCGAAGACAGCCGCCACGCCCTCTATGAGCTGACGCTGCGCCCGTGGTTGCACCTGGCCACACTCACCACCGATTGCAAGGTGTTCCAGGACCAGTCACCGGTGCAGGTGATTGAAGCGGTGCTGGCCGACTATGCGTTTGCTTCAGACAAACGCGTGATCGAGAGCTACCCCCAGCGCGACTACACCGTGCAGTACAACGAGACCGATTTCGAGTTCATCACGCGGCTCATGCAGGAGTGGGGCATCAACTACCACTTTGTCCACAGCGGGGGTGTGCACCGGCTCGTCTGGAGCGACCACAACGGCGCCTTTCAGCCGGCACACCGCCACAGCATTCCCTTCTATCCGCTGGGTCACAAGATAGACCGCGAGTACATCCACGGTTTCAGCCCGGTCAATCGCCTCACCAGCGGTGCCTATGCCACCCGCGAGTACGACTACACCCGCCCGCGTGCCACCCTGGATGCCGGTGCTGCCGCGCCGCGCAGCACCGGGCATGCGGACCAGCAGGTGTACCTGTGGCGTGGTGACAAGCAGGGCGATGGGGCAAACGCCGCGAGTGGCGTGGGCGGCAGCGACTACAGCCAGCCCAACCGCGGCGCGGACAAAGCAGCCAACCAGACCGAGGGCCAAGGCCAGCACCTGGCACGCCTGCGCATGCAGGCCCTGCGCCAGCCGGGTGCGCGCGCCAGCGGTGTCGGCCATGTGCGCGGCATCGTGCCGGGCTGCACCTTTGGGCTCACAGAGCACCCGCAGCAGAAGGCCAATGCGGAATACCTCACCTTGCACGCGCATTTAGTGATTGAGAACGTGAGTGAAGACACGCAACGCAAGGCCCTGGGTCAAGGTGCCGCCTTGGGTGCAGGCCTCATGGCCACCGTGACGGCGGCGCTATCCGATGCACAGCGGCTTCTGGGCCAGTGGCGCGTGGTGGTGCAGTTTGACGTGCAACCCAGCACCGAAGTCTTGCGCCCGGAGGCCACCCAACGCAAACCCAAAACCGGCGGCCCCGAAACAGCCTTGGTGGTTGGCCCTGCTGGCACCACCGCCGAGAGCAACATCTACACCGACGCCCTGGGCCGCATCAAGGTGCAGTTCCCCTGGGACCGCTATGGCCAGAAGAACCAGAACAGCTCCTGCTGGCTGCGTGTCAGCGCCGAATTCGCAGGCAACCAGCTCGGCGCCATGCATGTTCCGCGCATCGGCCAGGAGGTGGTGGTCAACTTCCTGGGCGGCGACCCGGACCTGCCCCTTGCCAGCGGGCGCGCCTACAACCAGCTCAACCTGCCGCCCTGGAGCCTGCCCGAGCAGCAGGCCCTCTCGGGCTTTCGTTCCCGCGAGCTCACACCCGGCGGCGGCAACAGTGCGACGGGCCGCAGCAACCACCTCATCCTGGACGACACCGACCAAAAGATCCAGGTCCAGCTAAAGAGCGACCACCAGCACAGCAGTTTGAGCCTGGGCCACATCACCCGCATCGAAGACAACGCCGGCCGCAAAGACCCGCGCGGCCAGGGCTTCGAGCTGCGCACCGACGGCCACGGCGTCTTGCGCTCAAAGGACGGCCTGCTTATCAGCACCGAGGCGCGCCCGCGCGCCCGCGCCCACGCCAAAGACATGGGCGAGACGCACACGCGGCTCACCCAGGCGCAGGACCAGCATGCGTCTTTGGGTGACCTGGCCCAACAGCACCAGGCCCAGGACGCCGCTGACCAGCCCCAGGTGGGCAAGGACCTCCACGCGCAGAACGACGCCATCCAGGGAGATACAGCCCAAGCGGGCCAGTTCCCCGAGTTCGCCGAGCCCCACATCACCTTGGCCAGTCCGGCAGGTTTGGCCAGCACCACGCCTGGCTCCACCCACCAGCACAGCGGAGTGCACCATGCCATCACCAGCGGCGGCCACACCAGCATCAGTGCGGCCAAGAGCCTGCTGGCCAGTGCCAAAGAGGCGGTGCGCCTGTTCGCCTACAAGAGCGGCATCAAGCTCATCTCCGCCAAAGACAACATCGACATCCAGGCGCTAAAGGCCAGCGTGCATCTGCTGGCCAAACTGGACATCACCCACACCGCCAACCGCATCACGCTCACGGCCAAAGACAGCGTGACGATCAACGGAGGTGGCAGCTATACGGTGTGGAGCGCGGCCAGCATCTGGTCGGGGACTACGGGAGGGCACACCGTGCATGCGGCGGATTTTGGGCATCCGGGGGGGAAGAGTGTGGCGGTGGTGATACCGGGGTTGCCGTTTGTGCCGGTGCCTGATGCCTATAGCGTACGTCTTGACGCCTCGCCCGTGCAGAGAGCTGATTACTTGCCCCAAAACGTAGCTGACGTAGGAACTTTGTCGGCACATTCCACACAAGAAGAGCTTGCACGCATGCCAGTTTCTGGAACTGCGGCACAGCACTTTGTGTTTCACAAGAAGGCGACGAGCGTTGAGGCTCTGCTCACAAGTGGTAACTCTTGGCTGGCCGAGGTGAATTTCGAAGATGTCAGTACATACGCGGAGGAATGAGTATGAGCACAGCACCTATAACGCACACCGTAAAGCGTGGAGAAGATCTTTCGGCCATCGCCAGACACTATCAAAAACCTGTGCAAGAGTTGGTAGAAATCAATCACCTGACGAGCCCGAACCAAATCGAGGTAGGGCAAATCATTTATCTCGACAAGAGTCACGCCCATGCTGTGCAGGTTTCACTTTTGGATGTGCTCCGCTATCCGATAGAAGGTTTAAAGGTAAAGCTGCTATTTGATGATATGGCCAAGGAAGTGATGACCGATGCCCGTGGATTGCTACCAGTGGTATCGACGCAAAGCATTGCGTCCAAAATTGAAGTGCTGGTTCAAAACGCACGCGGTGAGTGGGGCAAAGTTGGTGAGACCATTTCCGGCTTGGGCAAACAGTGGTTCACGCTGGTGTCGCCCGCACTGAAATTCAACCTGAATATGCTGCCGCATGACACAAAGGCAGCACAGTCACCCATGAAGCCAGCCAATGACAAGAGCAAACCTCATGAAGGCAAGGCTGACGGCGCGCCCATCAAAAAAGACCATCCGGCGAAATTGAAGAAAGGCACAGACCACAATACTGTGGTGTTGGAAGTGGAAATTCCACAAGACCTGGTAATCCCCCCAAGTTCCACTGACCTGAGAAGTAGAACGGTTATGCAGCCATGGCCAGATGCTGCTTTGGGGTGAAACCGCCCAGGGCCATATTCGGGCGGTCGTGATTGTAGGACCACATCCATTGCGTGGCGAAGTCCTGAACTTCTGCAATGCTCGACCAGTAATACTGGGATAACCATTCGTAGCGGACGGTCCTGTTGAATCGTTCTACATAAGCGTTCTGCTGTGGGTTGCCAGGCTGAATGTATTCAAACCTGATGCCCCATTCCTTGGCCCAATTCTGGATGACGCCACTGATGTTCTCCGGCCCGTTGTCGCAGCGAATCACCTGCGGCTTGCCGCGCCAGGAGATGATCTGCTTCAAGGCACGGATCACCCGCTCGGAAGGCAGAGAGAAGTCCACTTCAATGCCCAGCGCCTCACGGTTGAAGTCGTCGATGACATTGAACAAGCGCAGGTTCCTGCCGTCCTCCAACTTGTCGTGCATGAAGTCCATGGACCAGACTTGATTGATGGCCTCAGGCACCCTCAATGGCTCGGGCTTCTCACGCACCAGGCGCTTCCTGGGTTTGATGCGCAGGTTCAGTTCCAACTCGCGGTAGATGCGATACACGCGTTTGTGGTTGTAGCCCAAACCCTTGACGTTGCGCAGGTACAGGTAGCACAGGCCGAAGCCCCAATTGCGGTGGTTGTCCGTCAAACGGATCAGCCAATCTGCGATGAGCGCATTCTCGGCGTCTTGCTTGGGCTCGTAGCGATAGCAGGACTCGCTGATGGAGAACACTGCGCAGGCGACCCGTATGGCCAACCCCCGCTGCTGCACAACCTCTTTGGCCATCTCGCGCCTGCGAGACGGCCGTGCTACTTTTTTGCGAGGTACTCGTTGGCGATCTCGGCCTTGAGCTTCTCTTCGAGGTACATCTTCCTGAGGCGCCGGTTCTCGTCTTCGAGCTCCTTCATGCGGGTCATCATGGAGGTGTCCATGCCGCCGAACTTAGCGCGCTGTTGAATGCCACCCAGAATTGACCCCTTAGAGGCGATTTTTTTCATCCAAATTTGACCCCTGTTAGAAGCCCTGTGCGTTCGAAGTTATGCACAGGAGACAACAGGAGTGATCAAAGTGGGAACCTTGGCAAAGATAAGGCGTTTGTACTTTCGAGACAAGCAGTCGATAAAGGAAATTTGCAGGCAAACCGGCCTATCCAGAAACACGGTGCGCACCTGGCTGCGCGAGAGCGAAATGGTGGAGCCCAAATATCCGCCGCGCAGGATCGTCACCAAACTGGACGACTATGCCGACACCCTGAGGACCTGGCTCAAAGCCGACAGCGGGCGCAACAAACGTGAGCGACGCACCAAGGGCCAAATGTGGCTGGCGCTGTGCGCGCTGGGCTACACCGGAAGTTACGGTCGCGTGTGTGCATTCGCGCGGGATTGGAAAACCAGTGAAGGATTGGCTACCGCCAAAGGCGCGTTCATTCCCTTAAAGTTTGCGCATGGTGAAGCCTTCCAGTTTGACTGGAGCACCGAATACACCTTCATCGGTGGCCTGCGTCGGCGGGTGGAGCTGGCGCACACCAAGCTGTGCGCCAGTCGTGCATTCTGGCTGGTGGCGTATCCGGGTCAGGGCCATGAAATGCTGTTTGATGCCCACGCCCGAGCCTTCAGTGCCTTTGGCGGTGTGCCTCAGCGTGGCATCTACGACAATATGAAAACAGCGGTTGACCAGGTTCTGGCGGGTAAGAAACGCAAGATCAACAGCCGCTTTGAAGCCATGAGCGGGCATTACCTGTTTGAGCCTGAATTCTGCAATGTTGCCAGCGGTTGGGAGAAGGGCATTGTGGAAAAAAACGTACGCGACCGACGCACCAGCATCTGGCACCACGCCAAAGACCGGCGTTGGGCCAGTTGGGATGAACTCAATGTCTGGTTGGCCGAGCAATGCAGACTGGCCTGGAGTGAGCTCAACCACCCGGACTACCCCACCCTGAAGGTGGCCGATGTCTTGCAAGACGAACAAAGTCGGCTCATGCCCGTGCCCAAACCCTTTGATGGTTATGTGGAGCTCATGGCGCGTGTCACCAGCACTGCCCTGATCCACCTGGAGCGCAACCGGTACAGCGTGCCCACGGAGCATGCCAACTGCGCTGTCAGCGTGCGCATGTATCACGACCATATCGCCGTCGTAGCCGACGGCACACAGGTGGCCACGCACAGTCGCAGCTTTGAGCGCAGCCAAACCTTCTATGACTGGCAGCACTACATCAGCTTGGTGGAGCGCAAACCGGGTGGACTTCGTAATGGCGCGCCGTTTGCAGGAATGCCCGATGCGCTCAAGCAACTCCAGGCCATCCTGTTACGTCGCTCCGGCGGTGATGCCGTCATGGCGCAGGTGCTGGCGGCGGTGCCAATTCACGGGCTCGACGCAGTGCTGGTGTCTGTGGAGTTGGCACTGGAGGCGGGCAAACCCAGTGGGGAACATGTACTCAACGTACTGGCACGTCTCAAAAGCAGCACGGCACCCGCCAATCTAGGGGACGCCTTGGCAGCAGAGTTGAAGCAGGGCTGGCCGCTACAGCTGCGCGAGGAGCCGCTTGCCAACGTAGATCGGTACGACGATCTGCGCAGCCCTGGGCCAACCACACCGGCCAGCGAGGTGAGTCCATGAGCGCCCAGATCATTGCGCAACTCAAAGCGCTGAGTTTGCACGGCATGGCGGCCAGTTTCCCTGAGGTGGCGGCGCAGGCACGGCACACGGAGTTCACCCCGGAGTCGTTCATGCAGCAGCTCATGGCGGCTGAAACCGCCCAGCGCGTGGTTCGCTCTACAGCGTATCAAATGGGTGCGGCCAGGTTCCCGGTGCACCGTGATCTGGCGGGATTCGACTTCGGGCAGTCCGATGTGGATGAAGCACTGGTACGCAGGCTACAAACCACTGAGTTCACTACGGCCGCCCATAACGCGGTGTTCATTGGTGGCCCCGGCACGGGCAAGACGCATCTGGCCACGGCCATTGGCGTTGAGGCAATACAGAAGTATGCCAAGCGCGTACGCTTCTTCTCCACGGTGGAACTGGTCAACGCACTGGAGCAGGAGAAGGCACATGGCAAGGCAGGCCAGATTGCCTTGAAGCTGATGTACGTGGACTTGGTGATCCTCGATGAATTGGGCTATCTGCCATTCAGTCAGGCCGGTGGTGCCTTGCTGTTTCACTTGCTCTCGAAGTTGTATGAGCACACCAGCGTGTTGATCACCACCAATCTGGGGTTTGCTGAGTGGGCGCAGGTGTTTGGTGATGTGAAGATGACGACGGCCTTGCTGGATCGACTGACCCACCATTGCCATATTGTGGAGACAGGCAATCAGAGTTGGCGGTTCAAGCATTCCAGTGCGAAAACCAGAACCTCCAAGCAGGTATCAAAATCCAAACAGCCGACGCTGACAGAAGGAGAATCGATGCCAGCAGAGTGAAACCAGAACTTATCCACAGCCCAATTGCAGGGCGCTAAACTGCAGTAAGTGGGGTCAGGTTTGAATGAAAAACCGGGGTCAAGATTGGATGGAAATCAACAGATATGTGCACTGAAATGCACGGAGAGCCGCATGCTGATTGACCCCGATGCCTTTGCCCATTTAACAGGCACCGAGAAACTTGCCGCGCCATTTGCATTTGGATGCGTGAAAAAAGGGGCCACTACCCAATGGTCGCATCAAACAATTTAAAAATATTGTGGGCCAAATCTGGGCCAGCGATGGGCCAAATTTGGGCCA
>CANCCF010000006.1 GCA_947374485.1 Comamonadaceae bacterium
CTCTGTTCCGCGGCTGTCCCCCGCCCTGCGGGCTCCTCCTTTATGCCGCTCCACAGAGCACCACGCCGTCCTGAGTCCAGAGGGATTGTCGGAGCGCTAAGGCAATAAGTTCATTGCGCGCCAACCGTGCAGGCAGACGCTGACGCCGGGGTGGAGGGTGGAGCGAAATAAAGGGGGAGCCCGCAGGGCGGAGGACATTCGCGGAACCCTCTACCCCGGTGGCAGCGGCAACCACAACAGCCACGCCCGCAAGGTCCGCTACCGCGGCCTTGCCGACAAACGTCAGCTTTCGGGCCTGGCGGCAGTGAAACGGCTCTGCGCTCCAAACCGTTCAGCTACCAGTTTCTGCAACCTAGCCCGGGGCCCGTTGAAGTTGCACCACTTCTTGAACACCACAGCGGATGCTGCCGGCGCCGCCCCTGCGTTACCGTAGATCAGGGGCTTCTGTTGGGCATGGGTTTGAGAACCTCAGTCGGGAAAACGCTCGGTGTGTGTTTCGCCCCGGCGACCCAGGTAGACCACATGGCGGCCTGCAATCCAGACCGTGTAGGCCGCACAACCCGCGCGCTGGGTCAGCGTTTTGAACTCGGGGTACATCACCCGGCCCTGCTGCGCTCCCACAATGGCGGCGCGCACAGCATCCCCATCAAAAGGTTCGGCAATGCCGTGCTGCGGGCGCTCGAAGCTGAAGTCGACCGTGCTGCCGTCGGGCAGGTAATAGGTGGTGCGGCCACTGCGGTAGTCCACGTGGTAGGACTCCACCCCGGCGCCCACCAGTTGGCCAATGACCTGGCCGAAGTGGATGGTGCCCAAGTTGGAGGCTTCAAAGGTGGCGCGGATGGTGGACAACGTGGTTTCGTTCATAGGGTACTTTCATTGGACGGAGTGCCCGAGGGGTCAGGCGGTAGGGAGGTCTTTGAGCTGGTGGTGTTGCACCAGGGCCTGCATGGCCTGGGTGAGTGCCCGGCGCTCGGCTGCGGTCAGGTGGCCGAAGAAATGGGCGTCGTTGGCATCGGCCAGCGCTGCCAGTTGCGGCACCAGAGTCTTGCCCGCAGCCGTAAGAGCCAGACTCTGCGCACGGGCGCTGCCCTCTGCCAACTGCCGAGCGGCCAGGCCTTTTTCTTCCAGGCGGGACACCACCTTGGACGCCGCGCCCTTGGTCATGCCCAAGGCATCGATCAGCCTGGCATGCGTGGTTTCAGCCTGCGACCAGAGCGTGCGCAGTGCCACCCATTCCGTCACGGTGACGCCCTTTTCTTCCAGCAGCTGCGCAAAGCGAATGGACACGTGGTTGGACACAAAACGCAACCAGAAGCCCAAGTGGGCTTCCAGCGGTGCAGGAATGGATTGCTTTTTGGGGTGGGCCATTAGGTTTCTCTGGAAACTAACCGCAGTTTAGTTTCCATGGAAACCCATGTCAAGGCATTGGCAATCCTTTTTGGCCTACCGCTGCAGCGCACTTCTTCCGTCCGATGCAGCGCCTGCAAGAAATGGCCAGCCCGGTTGCGCCGCCACCGCTGCTTTGCAAGCTTGCATGCAAAGTGGGCGCAATGCATTGAAACGGGGCATTGCTCCATGCAAGCCAGGGCGCCTGCGCGGTGCCGCCGTCCATCCCAAAAATGCAAGCAGACAAAAAGCCGTTTACTTACAGGCACTTGAAAAATACATCGGCTGGTCTTTGCAAAGTGGCACGCTCCGTGCGCTCCCAGGTTTCCTTGCGTGAACCTTTTGGAGAACCCTATGAAGCCTTTGAGCAAACTTCCCCGTTGGCTGCTCTCTATCCCCCTCGCACTGGCCCTGCACACCGGATTGCATGCAGAGACCGTAGCGCGCTACGGCATCTCCATGGCCGACATCCCGCTCACCACCGGCCAGCCCGACCGTGGCGCCGGTGCCTACCAGTTCACCGGCCACACCCTGTATGACCCGCTGGTGGCCTGGGAGGCGAATATCGCCACCCGCCCGGGCAAGCTCATGGCCGGCCTGGCCACCGCCTGGAAGCCGGATGCCCAGGACCCGAAGAAATGGACCTTCAGCCTGCGCAAGGGCGTGAAATTCCACGACGGCTCCGACTTCAAGGCCGACGCCGTGGTCTGGAACCTGGACAAGGTGCTGTCCGACAAGTCGCCCCAGTTCGATGCCAAGCAAAGCGCCCAGGTGCGCCCGCGCATTCCCTCCATTGCCAGCTACCGCAAGGTGGATGACTACACCGTGGAAATCACCACCAAGAATGTGGACGCGCTGTTCCCCTACCAGTTGCCCTGGTTCCTGATTTCCAGCCCCGCACAGTGGGAGAAGTTGGGCAAGGACTGGGCCAAGGTGGCCCTGCAGCCCTCGGGCACCGGCCCCTTCAAGCTCGACAAGCTCGTTCCCCGTGAACGCGCCGAGCTGGTCAAGAACACGGCCTATTGGGACAAGACCCGCATGGCCAAGACCGACCGCATTGTTCTCTTGCCCATCCCCGATGCCATGACCCGCGTGAACGCGCTGATGAGCGGCCAGGTCGACATCATCGAAACCCCGCCGCCAGATGTTCTGCCGCAATTGAAAAACGGCGGCTTCAAGCTGGTGCAGAACGTTACGCCGCATGTGTGGCCCTACCATTTCTCCACGCAGCCCGGCTCGCCCTGGACCGACATCCGCGTGCGCAAGGCGGCCAACCTGGCGATCGACCGCGAGGCCGTGGTCAAGCTGATGGGCGGCCTGGCCTCGGTGGCCCACGGCCAGGTGGACCAGACCAACCCCTGGTTTGGCAAACCTACTTTCAAGCTGGGCTATGACCTGCCTGCGGCGCGCGCGCTGATGGCGCAGGCCGGCTACACCAAGGCCAATCCGCTCAAGGCCAAGGTCATCATTACCCAGGGCGGCACGGGCCAGATGCTGTCGCTGCCCATGAACGAGTTCATCCAGCAAAGCCTGGCCGAGATCAACATCGACATCACGTTTGAAGTGGTGGAGCTGGAGAACCTGTACCTGCACTGGCGCAGCGGCGCGAAGTCGGACATGAATGCGGGCAAGGGCATTACCGCCATCAACCTGGGCTATGTCACGGCCGACCCCTTCTACGCCATCACCCGCTTTGCCGACAGCCGCTATGTGGCGCCCAACGGCGTCAACTGGGGTGGCTTCAACGACCCCGCCGTGGACGCGCTGCTGGACAAGATCCGCACCACCTTCGATGTGAAAGCCCAGGACGCCTTGCTGGCCCAGGTGCACCAGACCATGGTCGACCAGGCCCTGATGCTGTGGGTGGTGCATGACACCAACCCGCATGCGCTCTCGCCCAAGGTGAAGGAGTTTGTGCAGGCCCAGCACTGGTTCCAGGACCTGACCACCATCCGCATGTGATGCACGCCACGGCCCGAAACCTTGCCTGAAACCTTGCTCGAAACCCTTCCATGCTGCTCTACATCCTGAGGCGCCTGCTCTACGCCGTGCCGATTGCGCTGGGCGTCACCCTGGTGGCATTTTTGCTGGTGCACCTGGCGCCGGGCGATGCGCTCAATGCCATCGCCCCGGCCGATGCACCGGCCGATGTGATCGAGGCACTCAAGAGCGCCTATGGGCTGGACCGGCCGCTGCCGGTGCAGTACGGCCTGTGGCTGTGGCGCGCCTTGCAGGGCGACCTGGGCACCTCGATTGCCTCGGGCCGCGCCGTGGCCGGTGAGGTGCTGGGCGCCGTGGGCAATACCCTGATGCTGGCCGGTGTGGCCTCGCTGGCGGGGGTGCTGGTGGGCTGTGTGCTGGGTGCCCTGGCGGGTTACCAAAGCGGCTCTATCGTGGACCGCGTGGCCACCGTGCTGTCGCTGGTGGGCGTGAGCATTCCGCACTACTGGCTGGGCCTGGTGCTCACCATTGTGTTTTCCATCACCCTGGGCTGGCTGCCGGCCATGGGTGCCGGCGCCGACGGCTCGGCGGCCTGGGCGTGGGACTGGCCGCACCTGCAGTACCTGCTGCTGCCGGCCGCCACCCTGTCGGTGATTCCCATGGGCATCATCACCCGCACGGTGCGGGCGCTGGTCTCCGAGATGCTGAACAAGGAATTTGTGGTGGCCCTGCGTGCGCGCGGCCTGGGCGAGGCGGCGGTGTTTCGCCACATTGCCAAGAACGTGGCGCCCACGGTGCTGGCCGTGGCCGGTTTGCAGGTGGGCTACCTGATGGGCGGCTCGATTCTGGTGGAGACGGTGTTCTCCTGGCCGGGCACCGGCTTCCTGCTCAACACCGCCATCTTCCAGCGTGATATGCCCCTGCTACAGGGGACCATTCTGGTGCTGTGCATGTTCTTTGTCGTCCTCAACCTGGTGGTGGATATCTTGCAACCCCTGATCGACCCGCGCATGGTGCGCGCCTGAAGCCAGCCCATGACAATTGCTCTTTCACTGCCCGTAGCGGCTGCACCCGCAGCGCCCCTGGCCACTGCCAGCCCCGGCTACTGGGGCACGGTGTGGGCGCAGCTGCGGCGCGACCCGGTGGCCATGGCCGCCGCCGCTGTGCTGTTTCTGCTGGTGCTGGCCGCCGTGTTCGCACCCTGGCTGGCACCAGCCGACCCCTACAAGGCCAGCATGCTCAGGCGCCTTTTGCCCATGGGCAGCCCGGGCCACTGGCTGGGCACCGACGAGCTGGGGCGCGACTTGCTCACGCGCCTGATGTATGGCGGGCGCATCTCGCTGCTGATGGGCGTGGTGCCGGTGGCGGCGGCCTTTGTGCTGGGCACCGGCATCGGCCTGTTTGCGGGCTATGTGGGGGGCTGGGCCAACATGCTCATCATGCGCAGCCTGGATATTTTTTATGCCTTCCCCTCGGTGCTGCTGGCAGTGGCCATTGCCGGTGCGCTGGGCCCGGGCCTGAGCAACAGCCTGCTGGCGCTGACCCTGGTGTTTGTGCCGCAGGTGGTGCGCGTGGCCGAGAGCGTGACCACCCAGGTGCGCGCGCTGGACTATGTGGAGGCGGCCCGCATGAGTGGGGCTGGAGCCTTTGCCATCATCCGCGTGCATGTGCTGGGCAATGTGCTGGGGCCGATTTTTGTCTACGCCTCGGGCCTCCTGAGCGTGAGCATGATCCTGGCCTCCGGCCTGTCCTTTCTGGGCCTGGGCGTGAAGCCGCCCGAACCCGAATGGGGGCTGATGCTCAACACCCTGCGCTCGGCCATTTACCTCAACCCCTGGATTGCGGCCCTGCCCGGGGCCATGATTTTCATCACCTCGATTGCCTTCAATCTGCTGGCCGACGGGGTGCGCTCGGCCATGGAGTTGCGGCGATGAATACCACTTTCGCGATGCCCACCGTCCACCAGGACCGTGGTGGCCCGCAGCAGCCGCTGCTGCAGGTGCGGGACCTGAAGAAATATTTCCCGGTGCGCGCCGCGGGCCTGTCGGCCAAGCCCCAGTTTGTGCACGCCGTGGACGGCGTGAGTTTCTCGGTGGCCAAGGGCCAGACCCTGGGCATTGTGGGCGAATCCGGCTGCGGCAAGTCGACCACGGCGCGTCTGGTGGCCAAGCTGATGGCGCCCGACAGCGGCAGCCTGGTCTTTGACGGCGAGGGCGTGGACGAGTTCCGCGGCCTGGCGCTGAAGGACTTCCGGCGCGATTTGCAAATGGTGTTCCAGGACTCGTTTGCCTCGCTCAACCCGCGCCTCACCGTGCTGCAGACCATTGCCTTCGGGCCGCAGGTGCATGGCATGGGGGCAGGCGCGGCCGAGCAGCTGGCGCGCGAACTGCTGGCGCGCGTGGGCATGGAGCCCGCGCAGTTTGGTGGGCGCTACCCGCATGCGCTCTCGGGCGGCCAGCGCCAGCGCGTGAATATTGCCCGGGCCCTGGCCTTTGACCCGCGCCTGCTGATTCTCGACGAGGCCGTGGCCGCGCTGGACAAATCGGTGCAGGCGCAGGTGCTCAACCTGCTGCAGGAACTCAAGGCCGAGCGCCAGCTCACCTACCTCTTCATCTCGCACGATCTGCATGTGGTGCACTACGTCAGCGACCAGGTGATGGTGATGTACCTGGGGCAGATCGTGGAGATCGGGCCGGTGCAGCGCATCTACGGCCACGCGGTGCACCCCTACACCCGGGCCCTGCTGTCGGCAGTGCCCTCCATGGACCCGGCCCGGCGCACCCTGGCCTCGCCCATCAGCGGCGACCCGCCCAACCCCATCAACCCGCCAGCAGGCTGCCGTTTCCATGACCGCTGCCCCAAGGCCCAGGCGGTGTGCAAGGCCCAGGCGCCGCGCCTGCTACCCGTGGCACGGGACGGTGCCCACCAGGTGGCCTGCCACCTCAACGAACCGCAATCGGGCCACAGCGATGCCGTGCGGGCAGGCAGCGCAGCGGCTGGCCTGCAAGGGGTACCTGCATGAGCACACCCCTGGTCTCCATCACCGACATGGGCCTGCGTTTTATAGGGCAAGGCCCCGGCGCGCAGAGCGTCCAGGCCGTCAACCAGATCAGCCTGGAGCTGGCCCCTGGCGAGGTGCTGGGCCTCCTGGGGGAGTCGGGCTCGGGCAAGAGCGCCACCCTGCGCGCCCTGTTGCGCCTGTACCCCGAGAGCCGCGCCCAGCTCAGCGGCCAGATCCACATAGCCGGCCAGGACGTACGGGCGCTGCAGGGGCGCGCACTGGCGCAGTACCGGGGCGGCACGGTCTCCATGGTGTTCCAGGAACCGGGCGTGGCCTTCGATCCGGTCTACACCATCGGCCAGCAAATCGTGCAGACGATCCGGGCTCATGCACCCGTGGGCGCGCGTGAGGCCCGGGTGCAGGCGCTGGAGATGCTGGAGCGGGTGCAGATACCGCAGGCCCGCCGCCGCCTGGATGCCTATCCGCACGAGCTCTCGGGCGGCATGCGCCAGCGCGCCATGATTGCGCTGGCCCTCTCTTGCAAGCCCAAACTGCTGCTGGCCGACGAACCCACCACGGCGCTGGACGCCACCGTGCAAATCCAGATCCTGCTGCTGCTGCGCGCGCTGCAAAAGGAGATGAACATGTCGGTCATCTTCGTCACCCACGACATTGGCGCCGCGGTGGAAGTGGCCGACCGCATTGCCGTGATGTATGCCGGGCGCATTGTCGAGCAGGGCGCGGTGGCCGACATCGTGCACCGCCCGCTGCATCCCTACACGGCCGGGTTGCTGGCCTCCTCGGTGGGCGCTGCCAACAAGGGCGCGCCACTGCAGGCCGTGCCGGGCGCGCCGCCTGACATGGCGCAGCCGCCTGCGGGCTGTGCCTTTGCGCCCCGCTGCAGCCGGGCCAGCCCGAGCTGCCTGGAGCAAGCGCCGCCGGTGCAATCTGAACAGGGGCGCGCGCTGGCCTGCTGGCACCCCCTGCACGCGGTGGCCGCATGAACGCGGTCAGCAAGCCGGACCTGGGCACCCAGCGCGGCAGCCTGGCCGACGAGGTGTGCCGGCGCATTGCCGACGAGATTGCGCTGGGCCACTTCGCACCCGGCACCAAGCTCGACGAGCTGATGCTGGCCGGGCGCTTCCAGGTCTCGCGCACCCCGGTACGCGAAGCCCTCAAGCAGCTGGCCATCATGGGCCTGGTGGATTGCCGGCCCAACCGTGGCTCGGTGGTGGCGGCCATGAGCGCGCAGCAGCTGGACCTGATGTTCGAGGCCATTGGCGAACTGGAGGCGGCCTGCGCGCGCCATGCCGCCCTGCGCATGACGCCAGCCGACCGGGGCCTGCTGATGGAGCTGCACCAGGAGGGCCGCGCTGCCATGCAGGCCAGCGACTTCGAGCGCTACGACGCCGCCAACCTGGCCCTGCACAGCAGCATCCTGCACGGCAGCTACAACGCCGTGCTGATTGACATGGCCACCAGCCTGCGGCATCGCGTGGCGCCCTTTCGGCGCACCCAGTTCCACAACATCGAGCGCATGGGCGAGTCCTTTGAGGAGCATGCGGCCATTGTGGAGGCGATACTTGCCCATGATGCGGCCAGCACCTACCGGCAGATGCGCACGCACCTGCAGTCGGCCCGCACGGGCACCTCGCGGGTGGCGCCGGCCTGGGCCAGTGCCCTGCCACCCAGCCAAGCGCCAAGCCAATCGCCAAGCCAAGCGCCAGCCCCATCACAATCGCTAGCCCCAGCAAAATAAATCAGGAGACTTTTTCGCATGAATCCCATTCTTGGCATGCGCGGCGCCGTGGTGGCACCGCACTCCCTGGCCGCGCAGGCGGGCCTGGACATCCTGCGCGAGGGCGGCAATGCCATCGAGGCCACGATTGCCGTGGCCTCCACCCTGGCGGTGGTCTATCCGCACATGACCGGCATAGGCGGCGACGGCTTCTGGCTGCTGCACAGCCCGGGCTCCGCGATGCTCTCGATTGACGCCTGTGGCGCCGCCGGTGCGGACGTGAATCGCGACCTCTACAAAGGCCTGGACAGCATTCCCTGGCGCGGCCCGCTGGCGGCCAACACGGTGGCGGGCACGGTGTCGGGCTGGGGCGCGGCCTACGAACACAGCCGCACGCAGTGGGGTGGCAAGCTGCCGTTTGCGCGCCTGCTGCAAAGCGCCATCCACTACGCACGGCATGGCTTTCCTGTGACCCACAGCCAGGAGGCCAACACCCGCAACAAGCGGGCCGAGCTGATTGAACAACCGAACTTCGCCAGCACCTTCTTGAAGGACGGCGCTGTGCCCGCCTATGGCCAGCGCCACACTTTCCCCGCGCTGGCCGCCACGCTGGAACAGATTGCGCGTGCCGGGGCCGAGGACTTTTACCGCGGCGAGCTGGCGCAGCAAATCGGCAAGGACCTGGCAGCCGTGGGCAGCCCGGTCACTGCGCAGGACCTGGCCGCACACCAGGCGCAGATCAAGCCGCCGCTGCAACTCACAATTTCCGGCGCCACGCTCTACAACATGGCGCCGCCCACGCAGGGCCTGGCCTCGCTGATGATTCTGGGCACCTACGACCGCATCCGCCAGAGCGGCTGGAGCCCCGACAACGTGGCAGGCATCCACGCGCTGGTGGAGTCCACCAAGCAGGCCTTCATCCAGCGCGACCGCCATGTCACCGACCCGGCGCATATGGCGCAGGACGCGCAGTCGCTGCTCACTTCCAGCCGGCTCGACGCCATGGCTGCGGCCGTGCCGCTGGCGCAGGCCAGCCCCTGGCCCGCACCCTCCAGCGACGGTGACACCACCTGGATGGGCGTGGTCGATGACCAGGGCCGCGCGGTCAGCATGATCCAGAGCATCTACTTTGAATTTGGCAGCGGCGTGGTCCTGCCCGAGAGCGGCTTCTGGTGGCAAAACCGGGGCTGCTCGTTTGACCTGCGGCCGAATCAGCTGCGCAGCCTGGCGCCCGGGCGAAAACCCTTTCATACGCTCAACCCGGCCATGGCGCAAATGGATGACGGGCGCTTGTTGGTCTACGGCACCATGGGCGGCGAGGGCCAGCCGCAAACCCAGGCGGCCGTGTTTGCGCGTTATGTGTGGGGCGGCCACTCGGTGCGCAGTGCAGTGGCCGCGCCGCGCTGGCTGCTGGGGCGCACCTGGGCCGAGCAAAGCACCAGCCTGAAGCTGGAGAGCCGCTTTTCGCCTGACACCATCCAGGCCCTGCGCGACCTGGGCCATCCGGTGGAGGTGGTGGGGGACTTTGACGAACGCATGGGCCACGCCGGCGCCCTGGTGCTGGATCCGAGCGGCTGGATCGAGGGTGGCGAAGACCCGCGCAGCGACGGCTGCGTGGCGGCCTGGTAAGCGCCATGCCCTTCAAATTCGATTGGTTCATGCGCGGCATGGTGCTGGTGGTGGCGCTGGCCTTTGTCTGGCCCGCGCCCGGCGCCCAGGGCGGCTTTTTGCATCCGGACGTGCTCAACAAGGTCGGCATTGCGCTGGTCTTCTTTCTGAACGGCATGGGCCTGTCCATGGCCTCGCTGCGCCAAGGCATCTCGCGCTGGCGCGTGCACCTGCTGGTCCAGACCAGCACCTTTGTGGTGTTCCCGCTGCTGGGCCTGGGCTTTCTCAAACTCAGCGATGCCTGGATGTCGCCCGATCTGCAGATGGGTTTCTTTTACCTGTGCGCCTTGCCCTCTACCGTGTCGTCTTCGGTGGCGCTGACGGTGGCGGCGCGCGGCAATGTGCCGGTGGCGCTGTTCAACGCCACCCTCTCCGCGCTGATTGGCGTGGTGCTGACCCCGCTGTGGATGGCCTGGGCCATGGGCCAGGAGGGCACTGCCTTTGACGTGGGGCCGGTGGTGCTCAACCTGGTGCTGTGGGTGCTGCTGCCGCTGGTGGCGGGCCAGGCCCTGCGCCCGCTGCTCAGCCGCTGGGCGGCGCGCCACAAGGCGCGCATCCAGATCGTGGACCGGCTCACCATCCTGATGCTGGTCTACACCTCGTTCAGCGACTCGGTGCAGCAGGGTATCTGGACGCACCACGGCTATGCCGTGGTGGTACAGACCCTGTTGTTCACCAGCCTGCTGTTCTTCGCCATGCTCAAGCTCACCGGGCTGGCGTCGCGCCTGATGGGCCTGCCCGATGAAGACCGCATTGCCGCCGTGTTGTGCGGCTCCAAGAAAACGCTGGCCTCGGGCGTACCCATGGCGCATCTGATTTTTGGTGCCAACCCGGCGCTCGGGCTGATCCTGATTCCCCTCATGGTCTACCACCCGCTGCAATTGGCCATCTGCGGTGTGCTGGCCCAACGCTGGGCGGCACGCGGCATGCCAGCGGCCGATGCAGAGAGAAAGCCCGCCGGTACCAGCGCTTGACCAGCGCTCAAGAAGTGCGGGCGATGGCCAGCGCCAGCAGCACCAGCGCAGCAGCCCCTGCAAAGGTGGCACGCAGCCCGGCCGAGCCTCCACCCGCCCAGGCAAACACCGCCCCCCTCAGCGATGCGCCGGTCACCAGCCCGAGGTTGCGCGACAGGTTGAGCAGGCCCGACACCACCCCGCGCTGGTCCTGCGCGGTGCTGGCCATCACCGCCGTGTTGTTGGCCGCCTGGAACAGCGCGTAGCCTCCGGTGATCAGCACCAGCGGCGCGATGTAGGCCGCCACACCCCAGGCACCGGGCAGCAGGCTCATCAGCACGGAGCCGAGCAACATGCCCGCCAGGCCGACACGGCTGATTGGCGCCGAGCCATGGCGGTCCACCAGATGCCCGGCGGGCGCGCCGGTCAGTGCAGCCACCAGCGGGCCGCAGGACATCACCAGCCCCACCTGCGCGGCATCCAGTGCCAAGGCGCCTGAGAGGTAAAACGGCCCCACCACCAGGCTGGCCATGACCACCGTGGTCACCAGGGCGCTCATGGCAAAGCCCGTGCCGAGCGCCGGATGCTTGAACAGCGCCAGTTGCACCAAGGGGAACCGGGCCCTGGATTGCGCGCGGACGAACAGCCCGAGTGCGATGGCGGCGGCCAGCAACAAGGCCCCGTTGACCGCGCCAAAGCTGCCGCGCCCCAGGGTCATGGCCAGCGCGTAGCAGCCCAGGGCCATCGCCAGCAGCAGCGTGCCCAGCGCATCAAAACCCGCGCGCGCAGTGCCTGGCGCCTGACGGTCCTGCGGCAAATAGCGCACTGCCAGCAACAGCGCCAGCAGACCCAGCGGCAGGTTGATGAAGAAGAGCGCAGGCCACCCAAGGCTTGCAATCAGCAGCCCGCCCAGGCTCGGGCCCAGCGCCGTGCCCGTGGCAGACAGGGTGCCCAGCAGGCCCATGGCGCTGCCGGTGCGGGCCTTGGGCACGGCCTCGCCCACCATGGCCATGGTCAGCACCATCATCACGGCCGCACCCAATCCTTGCAGCGCACGCGCGGCGATCAAATATTCAAGCGCAGGCGCCAGGCTGCACAGGGCTGAAGCCAGTGTGAACAGCGCCATGCCCGCGAGCATCAGGCGCTTGCGGCCCAGCACATCGCCGAGCCGCCCGACGCTGACAATCAAGGTAGTGACGCCCAGCAAATAGGCCAGCACCACCCACTGCACCTGCTGGAACGACGCATGAAAAGCCTGCGCCAAAGTGGGCAGGCCCACATTGGCAATGCTGGTGCCCAGCGACGACAGCAGCATGGCCAGCGCCAGGCTGGCCAGCGCCCCGCGGGCCGCGGGTGTTGCTTGCGCACTGAGCGTGCTTTTCAGTTCGGGCTTTGCCAGCATGGGTTTCACATCCACTCCTTGTGTTGGGGCTCCGGAAATGGAGGTGCCTGCAGCTTATGTTTTGCAAGGCGGCAGCGGAAGGCGCGGCCGCTGCACTGTGCAGTTGCACCCGGCACCATGCCAAATGCACTATGGTTGGCGCATGACGATGCCCGACCTCAACCTGCTCTTCACCCTGGACGTGTTGCTTGCCGAGGGCAACGTCACACGCGCGGCCGAGCGCTTGCATCTGAGCCCCTCGGCCATGAGCCGGGCACTGGCACGCCTGCGCGAGACCACCGGCGACCCGCTGCTGGTGCGCGCCGGGCGCGGCCTGGTGCCGACACCCCGCGCGCTGGAACTGCGTGCGCAGGTGGCGCAGCTGGTGCAGGACGCCCAGCAGGTGCTGCGCCCGGCTTCTGCGCCAGATCTTGCGCAACTGCAGCGCACTTTCACCGTCCGATGCAGCGAAGGCTTTGCCGAAAACTTCGGCCCCGCCCTGATCGCCCAACTGGCGCTGCAAGCACCCGGCGTGCGCCTGCACTTTGTGCCCAAGCTGGACAAGGACAGTGAGCCGCTGCGCGAAGGCCGCATCGACCTGGAGACCGGCGTGCTGGCCGCCAGCATGGGGCCGGAGCTGCGCAGCCAGGCGCTGTTTCGCGACCATTTTGTGGGCGTGGTGCGCGCAGGCCACAGCCTACTGGGTGGCGAGATCACGGCGGAGCGCTATGCAAGCGCAGCGCATGTGGGCATTGCGCGCAAGGGGTTGGAGATGGGTGCGATTGACGCAGCGCTTGAAGCGCAAGGTCTGCAAAGAAACGTCGCCCCACAGGTGGGCGGCTTTGCCACCGCCGTGGCGCTGGCGCGGGCCTCCGACCTGGTGGCCAGCGTGCCCGAGCGCCACACCCGCAACTTGCGCACGGGGATGCACAGCTTCGCCCTGCCCGTGCCCACACCCGCCTTCACCGTGTCGCTGCTCTGGCACCCGCGCCTGCAGGCCGACCCGGCGCACCGGTGGTTGCGGGAATGCGTGCTGGAGGTGTGTGCGGCGGCCTGATGCGGCCCGCTTGCAGGTTCAGGCGCCTGTCTGTTCTTCCCGGCAACAAGCACACAGTGCGTTGACCAATGCCATCCCGGCGAGCACCAGGTGCTCCGGCTGGCCCCCGCAGGAAAAGAGCCCCAGGTGCGCCATGGCATGGCTCGAAAAGGCGGAGGACGGCGTGGCGGTGATGCGCACGCAGGGTGTCAACGCGCCTGGCAATAGCTGTCCGTAGTCCGGTGGGCGTGCGTCCAGTCCGATGTCGATGTCAAACAGCACGTCCACCGGTACCGCAAAGCCGCCCTGCAGATACTCCGGTTCGCTGCGCACCAGGCTGGCGGTGTGCACGTGCTGCAACCGGGCTTGCAGGTGCAGGGCGACCGGCAGGTCGTCGGCTGACCTTGCCAGTACACCGACCCGCCTGGCCTGCGTGGTCCAGCGCACCGCTTGCTGAAAAGACGGGGTGCCCACCACATCCTTCAGGGCCATTGCGCCGAAGGATGCCATCTCCAGCTCCCACAGGGCCGCATGCAGGGACAGGGGCGCGGCCGCATGCCCCGGCTCCTGCAAGAAGGCCAGCTTGAAGTCGTGGAATCCCACATAGCCATAGCGCTTGGCAAAGCGCACCACCGTGGAAGGAATGTTGCCGGTTTGCCCGGCCAAATCCATGATGCGCATGCGGTGCAGGGCGTGCACATTGCGCAGGCAAAACTCGGCCAGGTTGCGCATCTTGGGGCTCAGGCGCCGCTGGTCACCATGGATCTCACGCAGCAATGCCTGGCCCTGCTTGCGTTCCTTGCCGATGGCTTCAGGCAGACCCTGCAGACCCTGCAGGCCCGCCGGGGCGCTCCATGGTTTCGCTGCCCAGGCGCCATCGCTGCGGTATCCTCCGTTGTGTGCAACCGATTGCATAACGGGTTCTGCGTGATTGTTGGTGAGCGTATGCATATGAAATCAAAACCCCCTGCCGAAACAAGCCAGCCGGTGCGCGAGCCGCATGGAAAAAAGGTCACTGCCAAAGACGTGGCCGAGCGCGCCGGGGTCTCCAAATGGACGGTGTCGCGGGCCTTTACCGATGGGGCTTCGGTGGCGCCCGAGGTGCGTGAACGCATCCTGAAGATGGCCGCCGCAATGGGCTACTCGCCCAACCTGCTGGCGCGCAGCCTGTCGACACGCAGCACCCGGCTGATTGCCCTGGTGGTGGACGAACTGGGCAACCCCAACCAGCTGCGCACCCTGAACGAAACCACCCGCCAGTTGCAGGCCTTGGGCTTCAGCACCTTGCTGCTCAACATCAGCCCGGAATACAGCCCGGCCACCGCGCTGCGCCTGGCCGACCAGTTCCAGGTCGGCGGCATCATCTTTCTGGGCACCACGCTCAAGAACGAGCTGATCCAGTTTGCCCAGCAGGTCAGGCACATTCCCCTGGTGGTGATTTTGCGCAACAGCGGCCAGGCCGACATTCCCTTTGTGAGCACCGACGGCTATGCCGCTGGCGCCGAGATAGCAGACCTGTTTCTGGCCCAGGGCTATGGCCGCATTGGCTATATGGCAGGCCCCTTGTCGGAGCGCACCGAGCTGCGCCGCATGGAGGGCTTTCGCGACCGCCTGCAGGAGCACGGCGTGGCACTTTCGGTGGTGATGGAGGCCAGCCACTACCGGCGTGATGACGGCATGCAAGCCCTGTTGCGCTACCTGGAGGCCACGCCCAGAGCCGACCGCCTGGAAGCCATTTTTTGCGAGAACGACATCCTGGCCATTGGCGCCATTGACGCCCTGGTGCTCAGCAACGCGCCGGGCAAGATTGCCATCGTGGGCTTTGACGATATCGAGCTGGCCAACGCACCCAGCTACCAGCTCACCACCTTCCGCCAGCCCATCGAATACCTGGTGGGCGAGGCCATACGCCGCATCGCCGGGCCGGACAGGGCCGGGCACCCGTCGCTCATGGCCCCGGGCACGCTGGTGATTCGCGCGTCGCATCGCCGCAAGCCTTAGGCAATGACGGGGCGGCCGTCCTTGAGTGCCACCGTCTTGCCGGTTTTCCAGGACAGGGTGGCGGCCTCGGCCACGGCCAGGGCGGTCACACCGTCTTGCAGCGTGACGGGGTAGTTGGCACCGGCTTCCACTGCGTCCACAAAGGCGCGCCACTCGGCCGCGTAGGCTTTCATGTAACGCTCCAGAAAGAAATATTCGGGCTTGGCGCTCAGGGCACCGGCCGTGGTGATTTTGGCCACGGTGTTCTCCAGCACGTTGCCAGCCGATAGCAGGCCGGTGGCACCCAGCAGCTCCACGCGCTGGTCATAGCCATAGACAGCGCGGCGGCTGTTCTTGATGACGGCAATGCGGCCATCGGCAAAGTGCAGGGTGATAACGGCGGTGTCCACATCGCCCGCAGCACCAATGGCCGGGTCCACGATGCTGGAACCAATCGCCGTCACGGTGGCGGGCGCGCCACCGAAGATCCAGCAGGCCATGTCGAAGTCATGGATGGCCATGTCGCGGAACAGGCCACCCGACACATTGATGTAGCTCACAGGCGGGGGCGACGGGTCAAACGAGGTGACCGACAGCAACTCGCCCTTGCCGATTTCGCCCGCATCAAAGGCCCGCTTGAGGGCGGCAAAGTTGGGGTCAAAGCGGCGGTTGAAACCAATCATCACCGGGCGACCGGCCCGGGCGGCCAGCACCTGGCAGGCCAGGGCCCGCTCCAGTTTCAGGTCCACCGGCTTTTCACACAGCACGGCCTTGCCTGCGGCTACGGCCGCTTCGATGAGGCCGGAGTGGGTGTCGGTGGAGGTGGCGATCAGCACCGCATCGATGCTTTTGTCTGCAAGAATTTCTTCTGAGGAACGGGCGGTGGCGCCGCAGCTGGCGGCGAGTTCGCGTGCCGCGGCTTCATTCACATCCGACACCGCCACCAACTGGCTGCGCGCATCCGCAACAATGCTTTGGGCATGCACTTTGCCGATGCGACCAGCGCCCAGCAGACCGACTTTAATCATGGCTCACTCCTGAAAAATATACGAGGTTGAAAAAATATATACAGAAAAATGCACTACAGCGTGAAGGCCGTCTTGAAGGCCTGCAGCGCCGCTTCCGGGTCGCCCGATGCAAAAGCCTCCATGCCCACCGGGCCGCGGTAGCCCATGGCAAACAGGGCGCGAGCTATTGCCGCGTAGTTGATTTCACCGGTGCCCGGCTCCATGCGGCCCGGCACGTCGGCCACCTGCACCTCGCCAATCCAGGGCAGGCAGCTGCGGCACAACTCAATCAGATTGCCCTCACCAATTTGTGCGTGGTAGAGGTCCAGGTTCAGGCGCAGGCGCGGGTGATTGACGGATGACACCAACGCCCGTGTGTCCTCGGCGCGGCCAAAGGGCACGCCAGGGTGGTCCACCGGCAAATTCAAATTTTCCAGCGTGAAGGACACGCCTTCTTCGTCGGCCATGTCGGCAATGCGGGCCAGCGTGTCGCGGGCCTTGAGCCACAAGGCACCTGTCACCACCTGGCAGGGCACCACCGGCAGGCCTCCCTCCCCCAGGCCGGTGCCATGCAGGTTGAGGCGGGCGACACCCAGGCGCTTGCCCACCTGCGCGGTTTCGCGGGCGCTGCGCAGCAGTTCATCGGCACCAGCGTCGTCGCTGAGGCGGCCCGTCAGATAGCCGTTCATGATGGAGAAGGTGGCGCCGGATTTCTCCAGCATCGCCAGGTCGTGCTCGGGCCAGTTCCAGAGGCCGACCTGAAAGCCCAGCTCGGTCAGGCGTTTGACGCGCCACTGCATGGGCTTGTCGCGCCACAGCATTTCGGCGCAGGCGGCCAGTTGAAAGGGTTGACTGTTCATACCTTGTGATTCCAATACGCGACCAACGTGGACCCTGGTCGTATGGGTTGTTGTCCTTGGCGCCTCAGACGGTGCCGCCCAGGGAGCCTTCAAGCGTGGCCATTTCCTGGCCACCGGCCATCAGGTCCTGCAGCTGCTCGGCCGTGATCTCGCCACGCGACGCCGTGCCCAGGGTCTTGCCCCGGTTCAGCACCGTGAAGCGGTTGCCCACGGCCATGGCGTGGCGCACGTTGTGGGTGATGAAGATGACACCCACACCGAGCTGGCGCACGCGCTCAATCGTGGCCAGCACGTTGGCGGTTTGGCGCACGCCCAAAGCCGAGGTGGGCTCGTCCAGGATCAACACCTTGGCGCCGAAATAAACGGCGCGGGCAATGGCCACGCACTGGCGCTCGCCGCCCGACAAGGTGCCCACGGCCTGCTCGGGTTCGCGCAGGCGGATGCCCATGCGCTGCATCTCTTCCATGGTGACGGCGTTGGCATGCTGGATGTCGAAACGCTTGAACGGGCCCCAGCCCCGGGTGGGTTCGCGCCCCATGAAGAAGTTGCGCGTGACCGACATCAGCGGAATCATGGCCAGGTCCTGGAACACGGTGGCAATGCCCACGTTCATGGCCTCGCGCGGGCTTTGCAGCACGACTTCTTTTCCGCCCACCAGCATGGTGCCGCGGGAGGGGGCGTGTACACCCGACATGGTTTTGATGAAGGTGGACTTGCCTGCGCCGTTGTCACCCAGCAGGCAGTGGCATTCGCCCGCCTGCACGCTGAAGGACACGCCGGAGAGTGCAACGATGTTGCCGAAATGCTTTTCGATGGCCCGCATTTCGACCAGGGGAGTGGTGTCAAAGCCCATGTCAACGCTCTCCTGTCACGCGCTTGCGAATGATGTTGTTGAAGAGCACCGCCACCAGCAGCATCGCTCCGAGAAATACCAGGTACCAGTCCTGGTCAATACGGGTGTAGGTCAGGCCAATCATGACCATGCCGAAGATGATGGAGCCCAAGAAGGCACCCACCGCCGAGCCGTAGCCACCGGTCAGCAGGCAGCCGCCAATCACCGCCGCGATGATGGCTTCAAACTCTTTCTGGAAGCCCCGGCGCGCATCGGTGGAGCCGCTGTCGAGCACGGTGATGATGGCCACCAGAGCGGCACACAAGGCCGCCAGCACAAACAGGCCGACCTTCACCTTGCGCACCGGCACGCCCGAGTTCTTGGCCGCAGTGGGGTCACCACCCGAGGCAAAAATCCAGTTGCCCAGGGGCGTGCGCAGCAGCACCCAGGTGGCTAGCGCAGTCAGCACCACGAACCAGACAATCTCCACCGGGATGCCGGTAATCATGGCCTCGCCATTCGGGAACGTGGGGATCAGGCCGCGCTCGCCCAACGTGGTGAACAGGCCCTCAAAGGCCTTGCCACTGAAGAGGCCCAGCAAGGCGCTGCCTTCCACCGCCTCGCTTACGCCGCGCAATTGCGTGGAGCCACCGGTGGCCCACTTCAGGCCCACCAGGCTCAGGCCGCGCAGGATAAACAGCGAGGCCAGCGTGACGATGAAACTGGGCAGACCGGTGCCCAGCACGATCCAGGCGTTCAGTGTGCCAATGGCGCCTGCCACCAGCAAGGTGAGCAGCACCGCCACGACCAGCGGGAGCCCGAAGACCACGATAGCGGTGGCAAAAATCAGTCCGGCAAAGGCAATCATGGAGCCTATGGACAGATCGAACTCACCGCCAATCATTAGCAGCGCCGCACCCAACGCCAGAATGCCGATCTGGGCTGCCGGGGTCATGAAGTTGACCAGCCCGGCCAGGTTGAACATCACCGGGTCGGCGGTGGCCATGAAGAAGACGGTGACCAGAATCAGGCCAGCGACCGCACCGAGTTCGGGCCGTCGCATCCATCGGGAAAACAGCGACACGTGGCGCAGGCGCTCGTCGGTTTTCGGTTGTCCAGGGGTATTCATAGTGCCTTCAGAAAAATAAGAGGCGAAGGGAGGCCGGGCTGGCCAGCATGCAGGCCAGCCCGGTTGCGCCCCTACGGCAGGCGCTTAGCGGATGCCCTTGGCCGAGAGGTCGATCACCTGCGCGGCTTTTTCAGACGTGATCAGGTTGGGGCCGGAGGGCACGTTGCCACCGGGGATCAGTCCGAACTTGGCGTGCAGCGCCAGGAAGCTCACCGGCAGGTAGCCCTGCAGGAACTGTTGCTGGTCGATGGCGAAGGCGGCTTCCTTGGCGGCAATGGCCTTCAGGAAACCAGCGGACAAATCAAAGGTTGCGACGTGGATTTTGGCCAGGCGTCCGGAGTCTTTTGCGGCTGCCAGGGAAGGCTCACCGGCGGTGGAGGCGCCCAGCGCCATGATGGTGTCGATGGAGGTGTCAGAGTCCAGCGCAGCCTTGACTTTGGAGCGCACTTCGGTCGGGTCATTGCCGGTGGGCACCACCTTGGACTTGCCGCCAAAACCTTCGGCAAAGCCCTTGCAACGCAGGTCGAGCGAGACATTGCCCACTTCCTGGTTCACACAAATGCCGTTCTTGCCGCCCATGGCCTTGAGCTTTTCGCCGGCCGACTTGCCCGCGTCAAATTCCGACTGGCCCACGTGCAGCACGGCGCCCAGCTTTTTTGACGACTCCAGGCCTGAGTTGATGGTGATGACGGGAATGCCCGCCTTCACCGCACGCTGGATGGCCGGGCCAAGGGCCGAGGCGTCGGGCAGGGACACCACCAGGCCATCGGGCTTCTGGTTCACGGCGGCATCGATCAGGCGGCTCATGGCCACCATGTCAAAGGTCTCGGGTGCGCGGTAGCTGACCTTGATACCGGAATCCTTGGCTGCCGCTTCCACCCCGTTCTTGACGACCGACCAGAAGGCGTCGTTGGCCTGGCCGTGGGTCACCACAGCGATGGTTTGGGCGTGCGCCGCCCCAAAGGCCAATGCCGCAACGGCAACAGCGGACTGGACGAACGTGCGTGTGAATTTCATGGGTGCTCCTAAAAGTTTTGTAGTGAAGAAAGGACCAACCGGTGCACTGCGACAGGCAATGCAACCGGGTGCAAGAATCATACAAATTCTTGGCTTGAACTTTTCTAGGTAATTACCCTTGTGGAATAAAAATTCTATTTTTTGCGCAGAGAAAGAGAAATTTCAAGGATAGATACGCCCACTGTACTTTGTGGAAGTTGCGGTCTCTAGGTAAGCAACCGGTTGCAAAAAACAGGTTGCGGGCTGCCATCAGAGGCCCTTCACGGCCCCGCGCGCGACACCAGATACACGCCCGGCAGAATCAGCGCGGCCGCCAGCAGGTGGTGCCAGCCCAGGCTCTCTCCCAGCACCAGCCAGGCCAGCAGCGCGCCATACAGCGGCCCCAGGTACAGGGTGACGGCGACCCGGCTGGCACCCAGCATGCGCTGCGCCCAGCCGTAAATCCAGTAGGCCATCACACCGGGCAACAGGGCGGCGGCAATTCCGAGTGTCCAGGCGTGCAGCGTCAGGGGTGGCGTGGTGGGCTGCAGCAGCTCCCACGCCGTGCCCGCCAGCAGTACCGGCATGGCCCCCCAGCAGGTGGCGGCCAGGCGGGCGGTGGGGCCCATGGGGCTGGGCCACAGCTTTTGCAGCAGCGCGTACAGCGCCCACGAGACCATGGCCGCCACGATCCACAGGTCGCCCACCACAAACTGCACCTGGCCCAATGCGCCCCATTGGCCTTTGACGATCACGTGCAGCACGCCGGTGAGCGCCATCAGCACGCCCAGTACCTGTGAGGGCCGCATGCGCTCGTGCAGCCACAGCACCGAGGCGATGGCGATGAGCACGGGCGAGGCCGAATAGATCAGCGAGATGTTCACCGCACCCGTGGACTTGGCGCCGATGTAAACCCAGGCGCCGCACACCACCATGCCGCAAAAGCCCAGCACCACATACTGGTACCAGACCTGCGCGATGTTGCGCCATTCGCGCCGCAGTTCAGCGCGCGCGTGGAGGCTCAACAACAAACCCGCCACGCCCCAGCGGATGGTGGCCAGGGTGTAGGGCTCGATGACGCCCGGCGCCTTGCGGGCCACGAAGTAGTTGACGGCCCACAGCAGGGGAATCAGCCAGATCGCCCACTGGGCCAGGCGCACTTGCGCCTCAGGCCGCATGGTTGGTTCGTGTGGCTTGCTGCGGACGGTTGGCGATCAACACCGCCAAACTACTGTGCGACGGGTGGCGGTGCAGGTGGCGCAGGTGCTTTGCCTGCACGCTCCATGGCAGGGTCCAGACAGGCCCAGACCGGCGCACTGTCGGCCCATATGTTGGTGCTGGGTTGGATGGAAGAAGGGTTGTCCAGGTTGCCCGCACGTACCACGCGGAACTGTGGCCGCGTGTCGGACTTGCCAAACAGATGGGTGCCACAGACGGTGCAGAACTGGCGCGTCACCGCGTTGCCACTGTCTGCGGTCTTGGTGTGCTCTGACAGGTTTCCCAAGATGTTGAGCGCCTCGGTGGGCACCAGGATATTCAGGGTGCCATTGCCCGCCAGGTGCTGGCAATCGCGGCACCAGCAGATGCGCGCGGCCAGCGGCTCGGCGGCCAGGGTAAAGCTGACGGCGCCGCACAGGCAGCGTCCGGTTCGTTCGGTCATGGGAGTCTCCTTTTGGGTATGCATGGGAGGCTGCATTGTGCCTGCGCGCGCTGTCGTCGGAGCAATCAGCTTACGCGCAAACTACACGGGAGATTGGGTGCGCAACCACTCGCGCAATGCATCATTCATGCGTGTTTGCCAGCCGGGGCCCGAGCTGCGAAATGCGCTCAGCCCAT
The DNA here is from genome assembly GCA_947374485.1 of Comamonadaceae bacterium. Lineage (GTDB taxonomy): Bacteria > Pseudomonadota > Gammaproteobacteria > Burkholderiales > Burkholderiaceae_C > Allorhodoferax. The sequence continues at coordinate 21,745 of CANCCF010000006.1, forward strand.
CGCGGTCAAAGCGGATGGCTACCTGTTCCTTGGTGCCGCTGCCCACAGCTCGACCCCGCCTCTTTTGTGCCGCAAGCAATCCCGCCTGCAGCTCTTCGCCACTCAAGGGGCGATCATCTTCATCGACTCCATCCCACACGTACGCACTACCCTTTGGCAAGGCACGCACGGCGGCCAGCACCTGGGCGCGGGAGAGTTCATTCGTCTTGGAGCCAGGCATCGTACCCGTCACGTTCTTCATGGCTTTATTGTGGATGCGCCTATTCAAGCCTTCAAGTCAAAATTGGCCTGGTCGCACTGACTCAAGATCCATCCCCCGCCTGAGCCACTATGCCCTTGCCGCACAATGCGGCCATGCGCAAAACCGCCAAGCCCGAAGCCGTGATGCCGGTGCACGACGAGCCCGGCCACCTGATACGCCGCGCCCAGCAGCTCGCCGTGGCGCGCTTCCACGAAGTGCATGGGCGCCGGGCTACGCCCATCCAGTACGCTATTCTGCGCACCTTGCAGGAGCACCCCGGCATCGACCAGGTGACGCTGGCCCAGAAGATTGCGCTGGACACGTCCTCCACCGCCGACATCGCCACGCGGCTGGAAGCCAAGGGCTGGATCGAGCGCAAGGTGATGCCACGCCGCCAGCGCAGCCTGTCGCTCACGGCCGAGGGGGAAGACGTGTTGCTGGAGTTGCAACCGGGCATTGAATTGGTCTACCAGGCGGTGCTGAAGAACCTGGAGGTGGGCGAGCAGGAAACGTTTATGCGGCTGCTGCGCAAGCTGGTGCAGATGTGAGCACCACGCGATCACGTTCAATGATTTTTCGAAACGACACACTGGTCGTTGCCCAATCCACCACGTCCACCCGCCATGGCAACTCAGACTCCGAAAAGTCTTAGCGCAGGCGGGCACAAACATCTATAGACAGCGACCGCTCAGTGATCACGGCCAAGTCCAGATCGGAATACCTGGTGGCCGTCCGTTTGGCACGAGAACCAAAGGCCCACACGGTGTGCAGCGGCACGTGGCGCTGCAAGATACTGTGAACCAGTTCCCAGTGTGCAGGCTGAATGTCGATATCGGGTAAGGGTGTCGAATTCATGCAAGCCTGGCCTGCAATTGCTTGCAAAGGAAATGAGCTTCATCCAGATACGCGGGGATTTCAGCCACCACCTCCAGGGCAACCGCTTCGGCATAGGTGTGGCTTGTTCGTGCGCGCATGTCGCGAAATCTGCGCCAGCGAGGCCAGTCGCTCAGCAACAAGCCTTGTTCGTTGGCTACACGAATCAGGTCCTGGAACGGCATGTTCTCAAACTCCTGCGGTGTGGCAGAAACCATTTGCAGGTTGCGTTTGAGCATCTTGTGGCTTATTTCGTAAGTGAACTCAAATCGCTGCATCAAGCCATCGCGAATCTGCGTATCGCTCACATCGTGTTCATAGCGCGCCATGCCTTCGCCCAAACGTGCGATGGCATTTTCAAGGGGACTGATGTCGAGCACAACGTCATCCATGGTCATTCTCCAAAATGTGCACCCGCACATCGTACCGTCCTTCAGCGGGCCGTGCCACGATGTCAAGCCATTGCACCTTGAGCGACGTGAACTGCGAACACCCATGGGGATGCCAGCAGCCTGGCGCTGCCGCTATGCAAACCCCACCCACCCCCGCTACAATCCCCGTCATTCAGTATACGGATTGACTCCGAGGAGACTATTGCCATGTTCCCCAAAAACGCCTGGTACGTTGCTGCCACTGCCGACGAAATCAGTGACAAGCCTTTGGGCCGCACCATCTGCGGCGAGCGCATCGCTTTCTATCGTGGGGCAGAGGGCCGCTTGGCTGCCGTGGAAGACTTTTGTCCGCACCGGGGTGCGCCGCTCTCGCTCGGCCATGTGAAGGACGGCGTGCTGGTGTGCGGCTACCACGGGCTGCACATGGGCTGTGACGGCAAAGCGGTGTCCATGCCGGGGCAGCGGGTGCGCGGCTTTCCGGCGATCCGCAGTTTTGCGGTGGAAGAGCGCTACGGGTTCATCTGGGTCTGGCCAGGGGACGCGGCGCTGGCGGACAAGGCGACCATTCCGCAGCAGCACTGGTACGACGACCCGGAGTGGGCCTATGGCGGCGGGCGTTTTCACATTGCCTGCGACTACCGGCTGATGATCGACAACCTGATGGACCTCACGCACGAGACCTATGTGCATGCCAGCAGCATTGGCCAAAAGGAAATTGACGAGGTGCCCTGCAAGACCACGGTGGACGGCAACACCGTCACCACCAGCCGCTTCATGGAAGGCATCACGCCGCCGCCCTTCTGGAAGATGGCGCTGCGCGGCAACAATCTCTCAGACGAGGGCCTGGTGGACCGCTGGCAGATCTGCCGCTTCACGCCACCGGCCAGCGTGATGATCGAGGTGGGCGTGGCGCATGCGGGCCATGGCGGCTATGAAGCAGCGCCCGAGCACAAGGTCTACAGCGTGGTGGTGGACTTCATGACGCCCGAGACCGAAACCTCGATCCACTACTTCTGGGGCATGGCGCGCAAGTTCAAGCCCGATGATGCGGCGCTGACCGACTCCATCCGCGCGGGCCAACACACCATCTTCAGCGAAGACCTGCAGATGCTGGAGATGCAGCAAAAAAATCTATTGGCCCACCCTGCGCGCGCGCTCTTGATGCTCAACATCGACGCCGGTGGTGTGCAGTCGCGCAAGGTCTTGCAGCGACTGATCGATGCAGAAAACACCCCAACCACCGGAGCCAGCGCATGAGCAGTTTTGAAGTGCAGATCGCCAGCAGCGGAAAAATCATCCCCGTGGCCGCCGACCAGAGCGTGGTGCAGGCCCTGGCTGCGGCGGGTATCGAGGTCATCACCTCCTGCGGTGAAGGCGTGTGCGGCACCTGCCTGACGCGCGTGCTCTCGGGCACACCCGAGCACTGGGACAGCTATTTGACGCCCGAGGAACAGGCTGCCAATGACCAGTTCACGCCGTGCTGCTCACGCTCGGAGAGCCCGCGTCTGGTGCTGGACCTGTAGGCGTTCACACCCACACCTCCACCGTGTGCTCTGCCTGGTCGTCTTGCAGAGGCACAGCGGCACCGGGCTGCAGCACACCGTCGAGCCACACGGTGCCCGCAGCAGGCGCACCGGCAGCCACCCGCCTGAGCGCAATCGCATAGCGCGTCTGCCCATAGCGGTAGTGCATGTCAAACCCCATCCAGGCGGCAGGCAGGCAGGGTGAAAAATGCAGCGTGCCCACCTCCAGGCGCAGGCCCAGCAGCGACTCCACGATCAACCGGTACATCCAGCTCGCCGACCCGGTGTACCAGGTCCAGCCACCGCGCCCCACGTGGGGCGGCACGGCATACACATCGGCGGCCACGACATAGGGCTCCACCTGGTACACCGCCACACCGGCCGCGTCCATGCCATGGCGCACAGGGTTGATGAGGTCAAAGCACGCCCACGCACGCCGCGCATCACCGGTTGCCTGAGCCTGTTGGGCAAAAGCCATCACCGCCCAGATCGCGGCGTGGGTGTACTGGCCACCGTTCTCACGCACGCCGGGCAGGTAGCCCTTGATGTAGCCGGGGTTGAGGCTTGACGTATCAAAGGGCGGTGTCAGCAGCTGGATCAACCCCTCTTCGCGCCGCACCAGGCGGCGCTCCAGCGCGTTCAGCGCAGCGGCTGTGCGGGCGGGCTCACCAGCCCCCGAGAGCTGGGCCCAGCTTTGCGTGATGGAGTCGATCTGGCACTCGTCGTTCAGGGCCGAGCCCAGTGGCGTGCCGTCGTCAAACCAGGCGCGGCGGTACCAGTCGCCGTCCCAGGCGTGGTCGTCGATGTTCTGGCGCAGTTGCCCGGCATGGCCCAGGCACTCGTCGGCAAAGGCGTTGTCGCCGGTGGCGCGTGCCACCTGGCTGAACTGCTGCAGCGTGTCGTATAAAAAGAAGGCCAGCCACACGCTTTCGCCCTGCCCCTTGATGCCCACCAGGTTCATGCCGTCGTTCCAGTCGCCCGAGCCCATCAGTGGCAGGCCATGCGTGCCAAAGCGCAGGCCGTGGCGGATGGCGCGCACGCAGTGGGCGTACAAGCTCTCGTGCTCTTCGGTGACCGTGGGCAGGTCGTAGTAGGACTCTTCGTCCGGGTTGAGTGCGCGCCCTTTGAGGTAAGGCACGGACTCCAGCAGCACCGCACTGTCGCCGGTGGCCTGCACATAGCGGCAGGTGGCCTGGGCCAGCCACAGGTAATCGTCCGAGCACAGGGTGCGCACGCCGCGGCCCTGGGGCGGGTGCCACCAGTGCTGCACATCGCCCTCCATGAACTGGCGCGCAGCGCAGCGCAGCAGGTGTTCGCGCAGCAGGTTGGGTGCGGCATGCACCAGGGCCATGCTGTCCTGCAGCTGGTCGCGAAAGCCATAGGCGCCCCCCGACTGGTAAAAGCCGGTGCGCGCCCACAGGCGGCAGGCCAGGCTTTGGTACAGCAGCCAGCCATTGGCCAGCAGGTTGAGCGCGGCATCTGGCGTGTGCACCTGCACGGCACCCAGGGTCTGCGCCCAGAAGTCCTGCACCGCCTGCAGTGCGGCCTGCACGGCCAGCGGCTCGCGCAGTTGTTGCACGCTGTGGCGTGCATCTTCCAGGCCGCGCCTGCCCGCCGCACCCAGGCGAAAGACCAGCGTGCGCTCCTGTCCGTCCTGCAATTCAAAGGGCACCTGGATGGCCGCGCACGGGTCCAGCCCGGTGCCCACGCGGTTCGACAGGCCCACCCGGTGCAGCGCCTGCGGACGGGTGAGCGAGCCGTTGCGCCCGATGAATTCACGCCGGTCGCCGCTGAAGCTCACCCCGGACGCGCGCGTGTCGGCACCGGCATCAAAAAAGGCCATGCGGTCGCCAAACTCGGGGTGGTAGGGGTTGCGCGCCAGGAGGGCGCCGCTGCCCGGGTCAAGCTCGGTGCCCACGTGCATGGCCGACTTTTGCTGCAGGTCGCCCAGCACCCACTCCACATAGCCGGTGGCCGAGAGCCTGCGCGCGCGCTGCGAGCGGTTGCACACGCGCAGGCTGCAGAACTTGATGGCCGCCTCAATGTCCACAAACACGGTGAGCACGGTGGCGATGCCGTCGTGCGTGTGCTCAAACACGCTGTATCCAAAGCCGTGGCGCGTGAGGTGCTGCCCGGCACCGCCACAGGGCAAGGGCGTGGGCGACCAGAAGGCGCCCGACTCCTCGTCACGCAAATAGATGGCCTCGCCCGTGGCATCGCATACGGGGTCGTTGCTCCAGGGCGTGTAGCGGAACTCGTGCGCGTTCTCGCTCCAGCTGTAGGCGCTGCCGCTCTCCGACACCACGGTGCCAAAGCGGGCGTTGGCCATCACATTCACCCAGGGCAGCGGCGTGGTGCTGTGCACGCCGTCGGCACCCACGGTGGTGCGGATCACGTACTCGCGCCCATCGGCCGAGAAGCCGCCCAGGCCGTTGAAGAACTGCAGGCCCATAGGCGCGGGCGCGGGCAGGCTGAGCACCGGCAGCCCCTGCGTGCTGGCCAGCGGGCCGGGCATGACGCGCGCCTCGCGGCCCTGGCGGCGGCTGGCCTGGTCTTTGAGCGTGCCGTGTTTGTCGCTGATGATGACGCGCGCCACGGCCTGGAACAGGGTGCGGTCTTCGGCCGACATGTGCTCGGCCATGCGCACAAAGATGCCGCCGGGCCTATCGGTGAAGTTGGCCTCGGTGCCCGAGGCAATCAGGCCCAATATCTGCTCTTGCAAAGCCTGGCGGTAACCGGCGTGGTCTTCGTTCCAGATCACCAGGTCCACCGCCAGGCCCTTCATGCGCCAGTAGGCGTGGGCCTGCACCAGCTGGCGCACCAGCTCGATGTTGTCCTGGCGGCTGATCTGCAGCAGCACCATGGGCAGGTCGCCCGAGACGCCATAGCCCCACAGACCCGACTGCCCGCGCCGGTTGTGCCCCAGCACCGCCATTTGCGCGCGCTGCGCCGGGTTGGCATAGACCACCGAACCGGCCAGGCGGGCATAGAGCTGGGCATCGGTCTCGGAGGCATTGATCTGCTGCAGGTTGACCCAGGCATGGGTCACCGCCAGGTCGAGCACGCGGTCGGCCAGACGGCGGTCGCGGTACTTGTCCACCAGGGCCAGGGCCGCTTCGCGCGCCTCGGCCACGCCGGTTACCAGGTCCAGCGTCACCGTCTGCTGCGGCGCCAGCACGATGCGGTGGCGTATGGCCACCACCGGGTCCAGCACCGGGCCTTCGCTGTTCGACAGGACTTCGCTGTCGCCATCAAGTGCCTGCGGGTGCTGCAAGGTGCGCGTGCGGCCGATGAAGTGGCGGCGGTCGGTCTCGAACGAGGTGGCATGCGCGTCGGCGCCATGCACGGCCATCAGGTGGAACAAAAAGACGGCTGCCTCACCCTGGTCGCGCGGCCTGCGGTGGCACAGGATGGCCTGGCGGGTGCGCTCGATTTCGGTCTGCACAAAGAGCTTGCTGAAGGCCGGGTGCAGCGCGTCGGCGGCACCCGGTGCCAGCACCACCTCGGCGTAGCTGGTGACCTCGATGCTGCGGCGGCTGCGGCTGCGGTTGGTGATGCGGGTGCGGCGCAGCTCGATGTCGTCTTCGGGCGAGACCACGATTTCGGTGTGCGTCTCCAGCCCCTGGTCGCGGCGGCGGAACTCGGCGCGGCCTTCGGAAAATATCGCCTCATAGGTCTCGCTCGCCTGCAGGCTGGGCTGGTGCGCGGCCGACCAGAACTCGCCGGTGGCGGTGTCGCGCACGTAGCAAAAGGCGCCCCAGTGATCGCGCGTGCCGTCTTCGCGCCAGCGCGTCAGGTCCAGCCCCTTCCAGCGGCTGTAGCCGCCACCGGCCTGGCTCACCAGCAGGTGGTAGCGGCCGTTGGAGAGCAGCTGCACCTCAGGCGTAGCCGCATCGGGCTGGCGCAGCACGCGCAAGGGGCTGGCCTGGCTGGTCACGGCGCTGTGGATGTCGGCCAGCTCGGGCGCGTGGGCCTGGAACACCGCGGCATTGGGGATGCGCTCTTGCAGCAGCAGCGCGGTGGCCTGGAACAGCGCCTCAGCCGCGAAGCGCCGGGGCATGGGTTGGTCGAGCAAGGCATGCGACAGGGCCAAGAGGCTCATGCCCTGGTGGTGCGCCATGTAGGAGCGCACCACCGCGCCGCTCTGGCCGTGCGGCAGGCGCGCCGGGGTGTAGTCGATGGCCTCATACATGCCGTACTCACCCAGCAGGCCCTCGGCGGCCAGGCGCTGCAGGTTGTGGCAGGCCGCATCGGGCAGCACCATCAGGGCCAGCGCCGAGGCATAGGGGGCCACCACCAGGTCGTCGGCCAGGCCGCGCTTGAGGCCCAGGCCCGGCACGCCAAAGGCGCGGTACTGGTAGTTGAGCGCAGCGTCCACCGTGTTGTAGCCGGACTCTGAAATGCCCCAGGGCACGCCGTGCTGCTCGCCATAGGCCATCTGGCGTTGCACGACGGCGCGGCAGGTCTGCTCCAAGAGGGTGTTGGCAAACACCGGCATCACCAGGTTGGGCATGAGGTACTCGAACATGGAGCCGCTCCAGGACAAGAGCGTGGGCTCGGGGCCACCGGCGGTGAGGCGCCGGCCCAGCGCAAACCAGTTGTCCTGCGGCAGCTCGCCCAGCGCAATGGCCACAAAGCTGGAGAGGCGCGCCTCGCTGGCCAGCAGGTCGTAGTGGCCGCTGTCGCGGCGGCGCTCGTCGACGTTGTAGCCGACCGCCAGCAGCTGGCGCGCGCTGTCGTACAAAAAGCCGTAGTCGGCCAGCGCCATGGCACCGGCCTGGCGCGCCAGGGTTTCTAGCTGGTCGAGCTGCGCCACAGCCACCGCCTGGCCTGCGGCGGCGAGAGTGCGCAGGGTGGGGATGGGCGCTTGCAGCGAGGGGGTGGCGTCCGCAGCAGTCTGCGCAGGGGGCCTGTCTGCCAGCAGCAGTTCCAGTTCCGCCTGGGCTGCAACGTGCTGTGCCTGCAGGGCTTCGGCCCAGGGCCGGGCAGCGGCGTGCTGCGGGTCCGCGTCGGCCTGCAGCAGGCGCAGCACGGTGCCCACCAATGCGGTCACGCTGTCGAGGGCCTGGCGCGCCTCGCCCAAGGTCTGCGGCGGTGTGGCGCCCAGCAGGGACAGGCGCAGCCCCAGCGGCATCAGCGCGTGCTGCAGCTCGCCGTGGGCCCGCCCCTCCAGCGCCTGGTGCAGGTTGGCCAGCGCATCGGCCAGGCCGTCAAAGACGCGCGGGTTGAGGATGGGCTGGTCAGCCAGGGCCAGCAGCGCCGGGCGCAGGGTCAGCAGGTGGCCCGAGAGGTTGCCGCTGTCCACCGCCGAGATGTAGCGCGGGTGCAGGGGCTGGCAGCTCAGCGTGTCGTACCAGTTGTAGAAGTGCCCGGCGTAGCGCTCCAGCACCTGCATGCTTTGCAGGGCATCGGCGGTGCGCGTGAGCAGCTGACCGGTGGTGAGGTAGCCAAAGTCCCAGGCCGTCACATTCGCCAACAGCGCCAGCCCCAAATTGGTGGGCGAGGTGCGATGGGCCAGCACGGCCAGCGGGTGCTCCTGGTAGTTGTCGGGCGGCAGCCAGTGGTCTTCTGCCGTGACGTAGCACTCGAAGAAGCGCCAGGTGCGCCGCGCCAGCGTGCGCAGAAACAGGGTTTGCGCCAGGTTCAGGCGTGCGGGCGGTGCGGCCACCGGGCGGCTGATCCACCAGGCCAGCACGGGTGCCAGCAGCCAGGCCAGCAAGAGCGGTGCGGCAAAACCCAGCCCCATTCCCAGGCCCATCCCCATGCCGAAGTTGGCGGGCGCTGCCGCCTGGCGCCACAGCAGCACGGCCGTGGCCAGCGCCAGCAGAGGTGCTGCGGCCATGCGCGCCAGCGTGCGCAGCAGGTCGGCCAGGCTGCCCGGCGCCACCGGCAGGCGGGCCACTGCATCGGATGCCTGCCACTCCAGCAGCTTTCGGTGGGTGAGCAGCAGGCGCGCGGTGGTGCGCAGCACGGCGTCCAGGCTCACCCAGGCCTCGTGCGGCAGCAGGGCCAGGGCCAGCGCCACCTGCAGCAGCTGCTTGTTCAGGGCGGCCAGCACGGCTCGCGCATGCTGGCGCCAGGGCATGTCGCGCGGCTTGTGCAGCAGGCTCCAGGCGTTGGAGAGCAACGGGGTGACCAGCCACAGGGTCAACACCGCCAGCGTCCAGCCCCACACGTTTGGCAACACGGCCCAGCCCAGCAGCAGCAGGGCCAGCGTGGCCGGGGCCACCAGGCTGCGGCGCAGGTTGTCCAAAATCTTCCACTGCGAGAGCCAGCCCAAGGGGTTGGCCTCGTGCGTGCCGGGCGCAAAGCCGGGCACGCGCGGCAGCAGCCAGGAGGCGATCTGCCAGTCGCCGCGCATCCAGCGCACGCGGCGGGCCAGGTCGGCGTCATAGCGGGCGGGGTAGTCGTCGTACAGCTGCACGTCGCTGAGCAGGCCGCTGCGCACATAGCAGCCCTCCAGCAGGTCGTGGCTGAGGATGCGGTTGTCGGGCAGGCGGTTTTTGAGCACCTGCTCGAACACGTCCACATCGTAGATGCCCTTGCCGATGAAGGAGCCCTCTTCGAACAGGTCCTGGTAGACGTCGGAGACGGCGCGCGAATAGGGGTCGACCCCGGCCTCGCTGGCCATCAGGCGTGCATAGCGCGAGTGGTTGCTGCTTTGCAGGCTGACGGCCATGCGCGGCTGCAGGATGCCGTAGCCGCTGGCGATGCGCTGGTGCTTCGCATCCCACTGCGCCTGGTTGAGCGGGTGCGCCAGGGTGGCAGCCAGGCTGCGCGCGGTGTCGCGCTGCAGCTGGGTGTCGGTGTCCAGCGTGATGACGTAGCGCACCTGCTGCAGCACGGCCGTAAAGCCCTGCACGCGCAGAAAGGCCCCCTCCCCCTGTTCATCACCCTGTCCATCAGCCTGGCCGCGCAGCAGCGCGTTCAGCGCGGCGAGCTTGCCGCGTTTGCGCTCGAAACCCATCCACACGCCCTCCTGCGCGTTCCACTGGCGTGCTCGGTGGAAGAGGAAGAAGCTGTCCTGCTGCGCGCCGGGGTATTTGCGGTTGAGCGCCGCTATGCCCGCTGCTGCCTGCTCCAGCAGGGCGGCATCGCCCTGCTGGTGTTCGCTGGGGGCATCGGCCCAGTCGGTGAGCAGGCCAAAGTGCAGGTACGGGCCCTGGTTGGCCAGAAAGCGCACCTCCAGTGCCTCCACAAGTGCGTCAACGGCGGCTGGGCTGGTGAGCAGGGTGGGCACCACCACCAGCGTGCGGGCACTGGGCGGCAGGCCCTTGGTGTAGTCCATGCGCGGCAGCACGTGGGGCGTGGTGAGCACGGTGGCGAGCCAGTTCACCAGGTTGAGCGCCGCCTGGCTGCAGGCCAGCAGCGACAAGCCGACCACAAGCCCCTCCAGCCACACGGGCCAGCCCGGCCACCACTGCGGCCACCATTGCGGCCACCACGCAGGGCCCCAGCTGGCAGTGGGCAGCTGGCCTGCCCCGGCCATCTGCAGGAACAAGGCGCTGCCACCGGCAGACAGCAGACCCATGGCGCCCAGGTAGAGCAGCAGCGGGTGCGCGCGCGCCTGGCGCTGCAGCGCCAGCATGGACGGCAGCTGCACCTGCAGTGCGCGCTCCAGCACCGGCAAACCAGCGCCCACCAGGTAGTAGCCCACGTGGGCCTGTGCACCCTGCGCACTGGCGCGCGCTGCAGCGGGAGGCTGTGGCGCTGCAGCGGCGCTGGCACTGGCATCGGCATTGGCCAGCGCTGCCTGTGCCGCTTGCGCCTCTTGCGCATGCCGGGCCAGCAGCAGCGCGCGGCGGGCCACCTCGGCCTCGGGACGGTGTGCCAGGCGGGCGGTAGTTTCCACCACGTGGCGGTAGCGGTCGCGGGTGGCAAAGTCCATACGCGCGTAGACGCCCAGGGGGTCTTCGCGCAGGGTTTGCTCCACCAGGCTTTGCGCCTCGACAAACTCGCGCCAGTCCAAGGCGCTGAGCAGGCGCAGGCTGGCAACGCTGTTGCTGATGCAGACCTGGTTGATGGCCTGGCTTTGCGTCTCGGAGTGCACCAGCTGTTCAATCGTCTGGCCGTACTCGGACAGGCTTTGCTCGATCCAGGTCAGCGGCAGGGCCAGCGCCGTGCTGTGGCCCTGCAGCAGGCGCGCGAGCTCGGCCACAAAGGAGTTGCCCAGCGTGGCGTCCGAGCGCGCCATGTCGGAGATCACCAAAATCAGGCTCTTGGGGTCGTGCTCGGCCACCTGCAGCATCTGCTCGGCCCAGTGGCTGGCGCGCTTGCGCTCCTGCAGGCTCTCGGCCACGCGCGCGGCGATGCGGCGCAGGTTTTCAATCAGCGCCAGGCGCAGCATGATGGGGATGGCCCAGAGCTCGCCCAAGCGGAGTTGCGCCACCGTCTGGTAGGCCGCCACAAAGCGGTGCAGGCTCTCCAGGTCGACGCGGCCGTCGCCATGCGCAATCACTTCGAGCGCCATGTCGTAGACGCGCGCCAGGCCCTTCGAGGGGCCGCTGGCGAGCACCGGCAGTTCGCGGCTGTACCACTTGGAGAAGTGCTTGCGCGCGGTCTGGATCTGCTCTTCGATCAGGTAGAAATTGTCCAGCAGCCATTCGCCTGCGGGCGTGATGCGCTGGCCTGCGCGCACCGACTCCACCAGCAGGTCACAGGCTTGCTGCAGCACCTGGTCATTGGCATCCAGGCGCTGCAGCAGCAGGTCGCGCCCGCGCCCGGCCTGCAGGCTGTGCGCCTGGGCCAGCGTCTGGCCGTGGCGCTCCATCTGCTCGGCGCCAAACAGCTCGGCCCGCAAGGGCACTTCGCCCGGCACCAGCCCGGCACCCGCCGCAACCTTGTGCGCCCAGCGCGACCAACGCGCGAGGGCTGCCGTCTGCGCGGCACGCCGCAGGCCTTTGCGCCAAGCCTGGCGCACAGCCGCGCGCCTGGCCTTGTGAGGGACCTGGTGCGGGGCCTGTGTGGCTGGCATTGCTGCCTGTCCTTGTGCTCTGGTTCAGCTGCTCGTGGCGGATCGGGTGGCGGGTCGGGTGGGCCTGGGCGCGGTGCGGGAGTGTGGTGGCGGTTGCGGTTTGCTCTTACTTCGCGAGCGCGGTGCGCGTACCGCTCATTTCCACGTCCACACGGCGGTCAGGCTGCAGGCACGCTACCAGTTTGGCAGAAGCCTTGTCGCCCTTGCAGTCAGCCGGGGCTGTCGCGGGTTGCGTCTCACCCACGCCGCGGGCCACGATGCTGGTGGCCTGGATGTTGTTGCTCACCAGGTAGTCCTTGACGGCCAGGGCGCGCTGCTCGGAGAGCTTCTGGTTGTAGGCGGCCGAGCCGATGCGGTCGGTATTGCCGGTGACCGTGATGGTGTCGGAGGTGGTGCCCGCCAGCTGTGCCACCAGGCCGTCGAGCAGGGTGCGGCTCTCAGGACGCAGCACCGACTTGTCAAAGCCAAACAGGGCGTCGCCCGAGAAGCTGATTTTTTGCACCACAGGCACAGGCACGGGCACGGGCACCAGCACCGGTGCGGGCGCCATGGGCGCAGCTGCGGCCATGGGCTCGGGCTGTGCCATCACCGGTGCGGGTGCGGGTGCTACGGCCACAGCCACGGGTGCCAGCATGCCATCACAAGGGGCGGTGGCCAGAGCCGGGGTCCACTCGCCGGTGCGCCAGCAGGCGCTGCTGGCATCGGTGACCACACCGCCGGAAGCGGCCATCAGGTAGGCCGGGTTTTGGGCCGTGGTGTCGGCGGCCAGCACGAAGGTGGGCAGCGCGCAAATGACCGCTGCAACCAGGGTCAGGGAATGTATTTTCATGGGGTTTCCTAGGTAAGAAGCCCCGAGCTTAGGTTGTGCGTTGCGCCCAGTCTGTGCGGAATCGCACATTCGTGGACGCACCGCGCTGGCTTGTCTAGTCAGGCAGCGATTTGCCCAGCACCTGGTGCGGATCGCCCGGCAAAATATCCTTCAGCAGGCGGTCAAACTCCAGCTTCACCACGCCATAGCATTCACACACGTGGCGCTCCAGACCGGGGCGGTCCAGCACCGTGATGTGGCCGCGCGCGTAGCGGATGTAGCCCGCGCGCTGCAGCTTGCCCGCGGCCTCGGTCACGCCCTCGCGGCGCACGCCCAGGTTGTTGGCAATCAGGTCTTGCGTCATGGTGAGCGAGTCCGACGAGAGCCGGTCCAGGCTCAGCAAAAACCAGCGGCACAGCTGCTGCTCGATGGCGTGGTGGCGGTTGCACACCGCCGTTTGCGTCATCTGCGTGATCAGGGCCTGGGTGTAGCGCAGCAGCAGGTAAAGCAAGGGCCCGGCGCGCTTGAATTCGGCCTTGAAAACATGCGCCTTGAGCCGGTAGCCCCAGCCCGCGCACTGCACCACGGCGCGGCTGGGCGTGGTGTCGCCGCCCATGAAAAGCGATATGCCCAGAATGCCCTCGAAGCCGACCACCGCAATTTCGGCCGAGGCGCCGTCTTCGAGCACATACAGCAGCGAGACGATGGAGGTGGTGGGAAAGTACACATGGTGCAGCTGGCAGCCGGACTCGTACAGCACATCGCCCAGGCGCATTTGCACCAGCTCCAGGTGGGCTGCCAGGCGTTTGAACTCTGCCTCTGGCAGTGAGGCCAGCAGGTGGTTCTGCAGGGGGTTCTGGACGGGCGGATGGGGCTGGAGCATGCAGGGGACTTTCGGGACTTACCCGAATGCAAGACTGCAAGGCAAGCTTGTATGTGCCTTCAGCTTAGCCGCATGTGCCGTGTGGCACTGTGCGCTGACCCACATAGTGGCGCGGCCCGCAAGGGCATGCACTGCCATGCATACAAAACGGCGCCCGGCCTGTGCAATTGCAAGCGGGTTCCAGGCCTCAGCCGTGCCGGCCTTCCACCTTGCGGTAGCAGCTGCAGGCGGCCTCCTTGAGCCCGGGGCCATCCACGATGTCGATGGCACCGCGGCTGTAGTCGATCAGGGCGCGTTGCTTGAGCGACTGCGCCGCATTGGTCACGCCCACGCGGCGCACGCCCAGCAGGTGGCCCATCATTTCGTGGGTGATGTGGAACTGGCCGGAGGAAAAGCGGTCGCGCATCATCAGCAGCCAGCGCGCCAGGCGTTCTTCAATCAAATGGAAGCGGTTGCAGGCGGCACTCTCGGAGATCTGCAGCGTGAGCGCCAGCACATAGCGCAGCACGGCATCGCGCAGCACTTCGTTGCTGCGGAACTCCTGCACAAACAGCTTGGTCTTCATGCGCAGGGCACTGCCCGAACCCAGCACCAGGGCCCGGTAGGGAGAGAGCGGGCTGCCCAGGGCTGCGGCGGCACCAAACATGCCGTCACGCCCGGTCAGGGCCACGGCAAAAACGTTTTTGCCATCCACCAGATTCAAAAAGGACAGGAGCGCGTCGGACGGAAAGTACACATGGCGCAGGGTCTCGCCCGGTTCACCCAGGACATCGCCCGCGCTCAGTTCCACCAGCTCCAGATGGGGCAGCAAGCGTTGGTAATCGGAACGAGGCAGGCTGCCAAGTATTTTGTTTACAACTGGCAATTGGCTCTGCAGCATTCTATTTCTCAGGACACATGGAAGGCATGTATGGCATGGACGACACGGCGCGAAGCGTAAGCCCTAAATGCCATGCAGCTGACTTGTGTATGCAGACGCACAAACCCAGAGCCGGTGCCGCTTGCGGGCCCGCTCTGCCATCACGCCATGGCGTTTTCCGGATGCGACGACATGTGCGAATGCGGGCACTAAACAGGCCCGCTGCGGCGTGGTGTTCTAGCGCTTGTTGGCTTCGTTGCCGATGACGCCGCCCACGGCCGCGCCGACACCGGTGCCGATGACGCTGCCTCCGGTCAGGATGGCACCGGCCGCCGCGCCCACTCCTGCGCCCATGGCGGTGTTTTGTTGCGATCGGGTCATGTTGCTGCAGGCGCCCAGGGTCAGCAGGGTGGCCACGGCGAGGGTGGTGGTGAGGGTGCGCAGGGTAGTGGTGTGTGTCATGGGAATGCTCCGGTCGGAAAGTGGGATGGGTTGAAAGGGCTGGCTTACTTCAGGCGCATGTCGTTCTTCACCGCGCTCACACCTTCGATGGTGCGTGCCAGTTCCACGGCGCGGTTGATGTCGGCCTGCGACTTCACAAAGCCGCTGAGCTGCACGCGGCCCTTGTAGGTTTCCACATTGATCTCGGTGGCCTTGAGGGTGCTGTCGTTGAAGATGGCGGCCTTGGTCTTGGTGGTGATCACCGAGTCGTCGATGTACTGGCCGGTGCCTTCTGTTTTGGAAGTGGCAGCGCAGCCCATCAGCACGGTGAGCGAGGCGGCGGCGAGGGCGATGGACAGGCGTTTGAAGGAAAGGGTCATGGGGTTCTCCGGTGGGTTGTGGATGCACGCTGAAGCAGCGGACGTTTTGAGAATAGGGGCCACTCGGCGCGCCGTCGGTGCGTTGTCGTACATACCGGAAGCGGCAGCCTGCCTAAGCTCGGCGTGTGACACCACCCACCACCCACCAGGACCCCCCATGACCGATACAAAAACCGCCGTTGACAACGCCACCGAGGCGGCCCAAGCCGCTGCACGCAAGGCCTATACCGCCTCGGCCGACTACCTCAAAGACACGCAGGACAAGGCCCTGCGCAGTGCACGCGGGCTGGTGCGCGAGCAGCCACTCACCGCCATCGGCGTCGCCGTGGCGGCGGGCTTCTTGCTGCACTGGGCCTTGCGCCAGCGCTGAAGCCATGCAGCCCCAGGGTTTGATGGACACGCTCGGCCAGCTGCTGGCCGACGTGCGCGGCGCCGCCCAGGCCCAGCTCACGCTGCTGGACCTGGAGGCGCAACGCGCGGGCCAGGCCGCAACGCTGATGCTGGCCTACGCCATGGTGGCGGGCCTGCTGCTGTGCACCGCCTGGCTGGGCCTGTGCAGTGTGGCCGTGCTGGCTCTGGTGGAGCAGGGCTGCCGACTCAGCCTGGCCCTGCTGCTGGCGGTGCTGCTGAACCTGCTGGCGGGTCTGGGCCTGGGCTTTGCCATGCGCCGCCAGGCACGCCGACTGGCCTTCCCGGCCACGCGCCAGAACCTGGGCAGCGGGCTGCTGCTGTTCCTGGCCTGGCGCAAGCTGCGCCCCCGGGCAAACCCTTGAGAACAAGGCTATGTGGTACACCGCACATACGCCCTTGCGCAGCGCCACTAAGGTGCCACACTGAAGCGCTCCCTGCGCACACCCTGGACCCCTTCATGCCTTTTAGCAACGCCAACCAGACCACGCCCGATGCACCCCCCTTGAGCGACGCCGAACGCGCCCAGCAGGCCCGCAAAGCCCTGCTCAAGGCCGGTGCGCTGCAAACCGCCATCCTCACCAGCGCCAACTTCTCCATCATCGCCACCGACGAGGCCGGCATCATCCAGATCTTCAATGTGGGCGCGCAGCACCTGCTGGGCTATGACGCCGACGAGGTGATCAACCAGATACGGCCCTGCGAGATGCACGACGCGCTGGAAGTGGAGCTGCGCGCCAGCGCCCTCTCGGCCGAGCTGGGCACGCCGATTGCGCCGGGCTTCGAGGCCCTGACCTACAAGGCCTCGCGCGACATCGAAGACATTTACGAGATCACCTACATCTGCAAGAACGGCAGCCGCGTGCCGGTGGTGGTGTCCACCACGGCGCTGCGCGACAGCGGCGGCCACATCATTGGCTACCTGCTGGTGGGCAATGACAACTCGGCGCGCCGCCATGTGGAAAACCAGCTCAAGCAGGCCATGCACGCGGTGGAAGCGGCCAGCAACGCCAAGTCGGAATTTCTCTCGCGCATGAGCCACGAGCTGCGCACGCCGCTCAACGCCATCCTCGGTTTCACCCAGCTGATCGAGACCGGCACGCCCACCCCCACAGCGACGCAAAAGCACAGCGTGGACCAGATCCTCAAGGGCGGCTGGTACCTGCTGGACCTGATCAACGAGGTGCTGGACCTGGCCATGGTGGAGTCCGGCCGCCTGGTGCTGTCGAACGAGCCGATCTCGGTGATGGAGGTGCTGCAGGAATGCCGCACCATGATGGAGCCGCAGGCCACCAGCCACGGCATCCGCATCAGCTTTGACACGCAGACCGTGCCCCTGCACGTGTTTGCCGACCGCACCCGCGTCAAGCAGGTGCTGATCAACCTGCTCATGAACGCCATCAAATACAACCGCGTGGGAGGCACCGTGTCGGTGGACTTTGCCGTGCGCCCGGAGCAGCGCCTGCGCATCAGCGTGCACGACAGCGGCGTGGGCATGACGCCCGAGCAACTGGCACAGCTGTTCCAGCCCTTCAACCGCCTGGGCAAGGAAGGCGGCGCCGAGGAAGGCACCGGCATCGGCCTGGTGGTGACCAAGCGGCTGATGGCACTGATGGACGGCGAGCTCGGCGTAGAGAGCACGGCCGGTGTGGGCAGCGTGTTCTGGATCGAGCTGGCCCTGACCAGCCCGACCCAGCTCGAGGGCCTGACGGACGCCGACCCGGCGCCCGCCGACAGCCCGGACCACGACGCGCACCACTACACGGTGCTGTATGTGGAAGACAACCCGGCCAACCTGGATCTGGTGGAGCAAATCCTGGCGCGGCGCGGCAACGTGCGCCTGCTGAGCGCGGCCAATGCCAGCATTGGCATCGAGTTCGCCCGCTCGCACCTGCCCGATGTGATCCTGATGGACATCAACCTGCCCGGCATCAACGGCGTGGAGGCCATGAAGATCCTGCGCACAGGGCCACGCACCGCCCACATTCCCATCGTGGCGCTGAGCGCCAACGTGATTCCGCGCGACATCGAGAAAGGCCTGGAGTCGGGCTTTCACGACTACATCACCAAGCCCATCAAGGTCGGCACCTTCTTGCAGGCGCTGGACTCGGCGCTGCTGGTGTCGCAACAAACCCAGAAATCCGGCGCCCGCACAGGAGCACAGCCATGATCGACGCATCCGACATCCTGCAGGCCCACATCCTCATCGTCGACGACCAGGAGGCCAATGTGGCACTGCTGCAGCAGATGCTGCAAGACACCGGCTACCGCCGCGTCAGCAGCACCATGCAGCCCACCGAAGTGGCAGCCCTGCACCGTGCCAACCGCTACGACCTGATCCTGCTCGACATGCAGATGCCGGTGATGGACGGCCTGGAGGTGATGCAGGCCCTCAAGGGCCATGCAACCGACGCCTTTCTGCCGGTGATCGTCATCACCGCGCAACCGGCCCACAAGGTGCAGGCCCTGAAGGCCGGAGCACGCGACTTTGTCAGCAAGCCCTTTGACCTGACCGAGCTGCGCATGCGCATCCGCAACATGCTGGAGGTGCAGCTGCTCTACCGCCTGCTGGAGAAAAACAACGCCGAGCTTGAAGTGCGTGTGGCCCAGCGCACCGCGGAGCTGGCCGAAAGCGAGGCGCGCTTTCGCAGCCTCACCGAGCTGGCCAGCGACTGGTACTGGGAGCAGGACGACCACGGCAACTTCACCAAGATCACCGGCCCGGTGCTGGAGATGCTGGGCACGCGCATGGAAGGCGAGGCGCCTGCCGCGCAAGACAGCGGCCCGGCCGCGCTACCCAACGGCGGCTGGAATGCCGCGCAGCACGAAGAGCTCAAAACCCGCATCGCCGCGCGCGAGCCCTTCCTCGACTTCTTGCTCTGCCGCACCCGCGCCGACGGCGTGGTGCAACGCTTTCATATCAGCGGTGAGCCGATGTTCAACCGCTTGAACAGCTTTATTGGGTACAGAGGGATTGGGTTGGAGGTGACCGAGCGGGCCAATTCTTAAGCCGAACTTGGCCCTGGACAATCTCTTTGGCCTTTGTCAAGCGCAATGCGTGCGAGCCAGGTTCAAGCACCGCCGGTTCCGTTGGGATCAAATCAACGCGTCTCTTGGAGAAAAGCGGGGAGATGCACACCTCAAGGATTTTGCGCGCCTCCCTTCGCAGGGTGTGTCATAGCCACCACCACCGCTATTGCTTCCGTTACAAGATCCATGGCCACTGAATCAGCCAAGTGGAATAAGATCATCACAGAACGCCAAATCCGTCTGGACTAAACCATGCGCTTTGATTTCAGCTCCCCGTATGCATCGACGCGTTTGCCGCTTTTTGCGCGCAACATCGTTTCGACTTCGCATCCCTTGGCGGCGCAGGCCGGCTTGCGCATGATGATCAAAGGCGGCAATGCGGTCGATGCTGCCATTGCCGCCGCCGCGGCAATCACACTCACAGAGCCGGTCAACTGTGGCCTGGGCTCGGATGCATTCTGCATTTTGTGGGACGGGAAAGAACTGCACGGACTCAATGCTTCGGGTCCCGCGCCTCAGGCATGGACGCCCGAATACTTTCACAGGAAGTATGGCTCCGATGTCGTCAATCCACCCAAGCGCGGTTGGGACTCTGTCACGGTACCCGGCGCCGTCAGCGCCTGGGCCGCCATGAGCGAGCGCTTTGGAAAATTGCCCTTCGCCGATTTGATGGAGCCCGCCATTGACATTGCCGAACGCGGTTACTTGGTGCCAGTGGTGGTTCAACAGAAGTGGGCTGCGGCCACACCACTCTTGCAATCTTTGCCAGGCTTTGCCGAGAGCTTCCTGCCTTGGGGCCGTGCGCCCAACGTGGGCGAGTTGTTCCGGTTCAAAGCGGCCGCGCGTGGACTGCGCGCCATCGCTGAAACCAAAGGTCGCGCCTTTTACGAAGGTGAAATTGCAGAGGCCTTGGTGAAGTTTTCCCATCAACATGGCGGCGCCATGACTTTGCAGGATTTGGCCCGGTACCGCCCCAAGTGGGTGGAGCCCATTGCGCAAAATTATCGCGGCTACACGCTGCACGAAATTCCTCCGAATGGCCAGGGCATAGCGGCTTTGATTGCGCTGGGTATATTGGAAAATTTTGACGTCGCCCGCTTGAAGGTGGATGGCATTGATTCTCAGCATCTGCAAATTGAAGCCATGAAACTGGCCTTCGCCGACGTTTATCGCTACGTGGCCGACCCACGGTATATGGAAGTCACCCCAGCGCAAATGCTCGACCCTGCGTATTTGAGGGGTCGCGCCAAGCGCATTGACATGAAGAAGGCGCAAGATTTCAAAGCCGGCAATCCGGTGCATGGCGGCACCATCTACCTCACGGCGGCCGATGAAAACGGCATGATGGTCAGTTTCATCCAAAGCAATTACATGGGCTTTGGTTCAGGTGTGGTGGAGCCGACGTATGGCATCAGTTTGCAAGACCGTGGTTTTGGCTTCAGCACCGATCCCCAAGGCTTGAACCCGGCCAATCTGGTGGCACCAGGCAAGCTTCCCTTCCAAACCATCATTCCTGCGTTCCTCACGCAAAACGGACAGCCTGTGATGAGTTACGGTGTGATGGGTGGCAACATGCAACCCCAAGGCCATATGCAAACCTTGGTTCGCATGCTCGATTACGGCCAGAATCCGCAGGCTGCTTGTGATGCACCGCGCTGGCGTTACTCCGCAGGTATGTCGCTCAATGCCGAGGCCCACATGGACCGTAAAACGGTGCAAGGCCTGAGCGATTTGGGTCACGCGGTGGAAGTGATCAACGACTCCAACGTGGACTTTGGTGCGGGCCAATTCATCTGGCGCATGGGCGATCCCAAAGTCCAAGGTTACTTGGCTGCCTCTGACCCGCGTCGCGATGGGCAGGCGGTTGGGTTTTGACTGGTGCTGTTAGCGCCACACCTGCGGAAAATGAGCGTGTCAAAACGACCCATGTTCTATGGACAAGGCTTTGACAGGTACAGACTTCGCCACCCGTAACCGACTTCACCTGACGAGGGAACACGCAACATGGACAGAACCTTTGACATCATCGAATTTGAGTCGCACTTCGCGACCAATTTCAAGCAACTCAATCTGGAGTGGCTGAAGTTGTATTTTCGAGTCGAGCCCATTGACGAAGAGGTGCTGTCGCGGCCCGAAGACATTCTGGCTAAGGGTGGCGCAATCTGGTTAGGCCAGGACGGGGACGTCATCGTTGGCTGCTGCGCGCTGGTTGCCAAAGGCGAAGGCACCTACGAACTCTCAAAGATGGCGGTCACGTCCAGCGCGCAGGGCAAGGGGCTGGGGCGCCGCCTGCTGGAAACGGCCGTGAAGGGTTTCACTGATAAAAAGGGTCACACCCTCTTTCTCGAAACGAATACCGCGTTGAAAGCGGCCATCGCGCTGTACGAGAGTTCGGGATTCGTGCAACAGCAACCGCCAAACCCGTCGCCATACGAGCGCGCCAACGTTTACATGGTTTACAAAGGTGCAGGCTGACCATCACTGAAATGCCCTTGACCATCTACAACGCTATTGACTGAAGTCACCTGCGAGGCTGTGGGTAAATTCAAGGCTTCAAGCGGGGCAGCATCGGAAGGAAAAAACAATGATCAAGGTGTGCATAGTCGGTGCCGGTGCCATTGGTGGCTTTATAGGTGCCAGGTTGGCGGCGGCGGGTGTGGTGCAGGTCAGTGCCCTGGCGCGCGGCAACACATTGGCAGCCTTGCAAAGGCATGGCTGGCGCCTGCAAACCGCGACGGAACTGGTGCAGCTACCAGCCCGATCAAGTGAGAACGCCATGGATCTGGGTGTGCAGGACCTGGTAGTCATTGCGGTTAAGGCACCAGCGCTTACCCAGGCCGTGCGCAGCATTGCGGCCCTGATCGGTCCTGACACCTGGGTCATGCCAGCCATGAATGGGGTTCCCTGGTGGTTTTGCCAGACACAGTCCGGTTTTCCCGCGGGTCCGCTGAACAGTGTTGACCCAGGGGGGCAAATTGCCGCAGCGATTCCCCTGGCGCAGGTGTTGGGATGTGTAGTCCATGCCAGTACATCGATGTCGGAACCCGGTTTGGTTCAGCACAAAATGGGGAAAGGACTCATCGTAGGTGAACCGTGCGGGGGGACAAGCACGCGCGTTCAACACGTGGTGGATATTCTGGCGGCTTCGGGTTTTGAAGCGACCGCATCGGCGGACATACGCCTCGACATCTGGTACAAGCTCTGGGGCAATATGACCATGAATCCGGTGAGTGCGATAACCGGTGCGACTGCGGACCGCATATTGGCAGATCCGCTGGCTCGCAATTTTTGTTCTGCTGTCATGGCCGAAGCACAGATCGTAGGCGCGCTCATTGGCTGCGCCATTGATCAGAATCCCGAGGACCGACACACGATCACCGCCAAGTTGGGCGCTTTCAAGACGTCGATGCTTCAAGATGCGCAAGCTGGCCGACCCATAGAGCTCGACGCCTTGGTTGGCGTGGTGCGCGAAATAGGCCAGCGGCTTGGCGTTGCAACTCCGCACATTGACACACTTTATGGTTTGGCCAGACTGTTCGGACAAGTGCATGGACTCTATCCTGATTTCTCAGCTTGACCTTCCTGACCCAGGCACCAGGCTTCATCCACTTGGATAGCATCATTGCTGCGTCGCTCTGCCGGGTGCCACGAAGATGAACCGACTGCGACCCCGCATGAATTCTGCAAAGCGTCTTTGCCTGCCATTGCACGGCCAGTGTGTCCCGCCGCACAGACCGCGCGCCCGGCAGCCGCGAAGCTTGGGGCTCCAACCGGAGATACCCCATGAAAATGTTAACCAAACACACACTCGCCCTGGCCTGCGGCCTGGCGGCTCTGACCGTCAGCACCCTGGCTGCGGCCCAGATCACCTTTTACGAGAACGAGGACTTTCGCGGCCGCAGCTTTGCGTCCAGCAGCTGGGTGGGCGACTTCACGCGCTACGGCTTCAATGACCGCGCCTCCTCGGCCATCATCAGCGGCGGGCGCTGGGAGGTCTGCGAAGACACGGGCTTCATGGGCCGCTGCGCCGTGCTGCGCCCTGGCAACTACGATTCATTGCGTGCCATGGGCATGAACGACCGCATCTCCTCGGTGCGCCCGGCCGCCAACGGCGCGGAGCGCCCTCACATGCCCCTGGCAAACGCAGAGCCGCTATACGAATACCAGCGCCGCCCCAATGAGCGCATCCGCGAGGTGCCCGTCACCTCTGCGCGCGCCGTGGTCGGAGCGCCCGAAGAGCGTTGCTGGGTGGAGCGCGAACAAGTGGCCAGCACGCGACGGGAGCCCAACGTGGGCGGCGCCATCATGGGCGGCCTGATCGGCGGCATCCTGGGTCACCAGGTGGGCGGCGGTGTGGGCAAGGACATTGCCACCGCCGGTGGCGTGGTGGCCGGCGGCGTGATTGGCTCGCGCATCGGCAACAACGAACCCGCCACCGTGGCGCGCGACGTGCGCCGCTGCGAAACCACGCCCAGCAAGGCCCCGGCCTACTGGGAGGTGACCTACATCTACCGCGGCCAGCCGCACCATGTGCAAATGCAAAACGACCCGGGCCGCACCATCAGTGTGAACGGCAACGGCGAGCCGCGCGAACCGCGCGGCTGATGCTATGCGCACTGAACGCAATTGCAACGCAATGTGCACAGTGCGCCCCACCGCACAGAGCAAACCCGCGCAAACGCGCACATTCGGGTGTGAGCTTTCGATATCCCTTCGATCGCGCTCTGACACCACCTCATTACCAAGGAAATTCCATGACACATACCAAACCCCGCCTCGCCGTTCTGCTGGCCGCCACCCTGCTGCTGGGCACTGCCCAGATGGTATCCGCCCAAAGCAGCACCATGACCGGCGCCATGCGCGCACCCGGCAGCAGCTACATTGGCCTGAATGGCGGACCGGCCGACTTCTCGCGCATTGGCAGCGGCAACGGCCTCTATTCGCGCAATGACCGCGACACCGCCTACAACGTCGCCTTTGGCAACTACCTGCCCAACCAGAACATGGGCTTTGAATTGGGTTACACCAACTACGGCAATGTGGCACGCGCAGGCGGCAACACCAAGGCCGAGGGCATCAACCTGAGCCTGATCGGGCGCCTGCCCATCAACGAGAGTTTCAATTTGCTGGGCAAGGTGGGTACCACCTACGGCCACACCGAAGTCTCCAGCGCGCCCCTGTCGGGCCTGGCCAGCGGCAGCGAGAGTGGCTTTGACTGGTCTTACGGTGTCGGAGCCGAGTTGGTCATCAGCCCCCAGTGGTCGGCCGTGCTGAGCTATGACGAGGCCTACATGAAGTTTGCCGGTGGCAGCGCCGAGCGCGTGAGCACCACCATGATCGGCGCCCGCATGCGCTTCTAAGCGCCAGCCCCCCACAAGGACCACACCATGAAAAACACCAAACTGATCAGCGTCGTGATGGTGGCTGTGCTGGGGCTGTTGCAAGCCCCGGCCATGGCCAACCCCGGCAAGGGCAACAACGGCCGCCACCACGGGAATGACTGTGGCCGCAACGAAGATTGCGGCGGCCACGGAGATGACCAAGGCGACCAGGGCGACCACGGCCACCGTGGACGCGGCGAGCAGGGCTCGTACCGCTCCGACAACGAGCGTGGCGCCGGCCCCTCGCACGGCTACTACCGGGGCGACCGCCTGCCCGTCATCTACCGCACCCGCCAGTATGTGGTGGAAGACTGGCGCGGCCACGGCCTGCGCACCCCGCCACGCGGCTACCACTGGGTGCAAACCGGCAGCGACTATGTGCTGGTGGCGATTGCCACCGGCGTGATTCTGGAGCTGCTGCTGAACCACTGACGTTGGGCGCATAAAAAAACCGGCTGCCACAAGCAGCCGGTTTTTTTGCGTCTGGCGCTTACTTGTTGACCCGGCTGATCTTGGTGCCTTCAATGCTCAGGCTGGCCATCAAACCCTGCTGGTCGAGGATGTAGGCATAGGCGTCGTCCTTGATGGTGGTGGAGCTGACGTTCTTGGCCAGGCCTTCGTTCATGGCCACCACGCTGGGGCCGACACCGATTTCCCAACCCTTGGTTTTTTCCAGGTAGTCGAGCGACTTTTCGTTCATCAGGAACACCACGTAGCTGTAGGACTCGGCACCGGCCTGCCAACCCCACGAGGCCGACATGGAGCTGTAGTAACCGGTGGCCTTGCCGCTTTGCATCATCACGCCTTCACCGTAGCTGCCGCCAAACACCAGACCGGCCTTGATGATCTTGGGGAAGACCAGCACGGCGCGCGCGTTTTTGGACAGGGTCTCGGCCTCGGGGTGGGTCTTGTAGAGGGTGGCCAGGGTCTGCATGGCATCGGCATCGATGTTCTCGGCCGAGGCGGCCTGTGCGTTGGCTGCGGGCAGGCCCAGGGTGAGCGCGGCGGCGCTGGCCAGCAGCAGGTGGTGGAAGGTGCGGCGGGTGGAGAGGGTGTGTGTCATGGAAAACCTTTTTGAGAAATGCGAGCCCGGAATTCAGGCCCTGGCTGGACCATAAAAGGTATGCGGCGGCTTCACCGTGCGCCAGCGCGCATAGGCTGTGTGGCTTGGCGCACGGACGGCGGCGCGCATTGGGCGTAAAAAGCAGGCATGAAACACTCCCACAGCGCCTTGTTGCTGCTGCCCATGCTGCTGCTCACGCTGCTGCTGGGCGGCTGCGCCAGCCTGCAGGAGGCCGGTGCCCACCCTGCGGGCCTGGAAAGCCCGCTGCAGGGCGGCAACAAGGTCAGCCTGCTGTTTGACGGGCCGCAGACCATGGCCGCCATGGAGGCCGCTGTGCTGTCGGCCCAAAGCAGTATCCATCTGGAGACCTACATCTTTGACCAGGACCCGGTGGGCCAGCACTTTGCCGAACTGCTCATGGTGCGCCAGCGTGCCGGTGTGAAGGTACGCATCCTCTACGACTCGGTGGGCACGCTGGGCACGCCGGACGCTTTTTTTGAGCGCCTGCGCGCCGCCGGTATCGAGCTGCACGCCGTCAACCCGGTCAACCCCTTCAAGCTGCGCGGCCCCTGGCTGCCCAACAACCGCGACCACCGCAAGATTCTGGTGGTGGACGGCCGCATCGGCTTTACCGGCGGCGTGAACATCAGCGAAACCTATTCCAACAGTTCGCTGTTCCACTCGCGCCACCGCGACAACAGCAGCGTGGGCTGGCGCGATACGCATTTGCAGATCGAGGGGCCTGCCGTGGCGGCCTTGCAAACGGTTTTTCTGCAGACCTGGAATGCCCTGAGCGACCAGCCCGTGGCCGGAGCCGAGGTGTTTCCGCCCCTGCCCGCTATGGGCAGCAAAGCCGTGCGGGTGGTGGCCAGCGAACCGCATGGGCAAATGGAAATTTATGAGGCCTACATCCAGGCCATCCACGCGGCCAGGCAGCGCATCTACCTGACTGCGGCCTACTTTGTGCCCGATGCCGCCATGTTGGAGGCCCTGACGGACGCCGCACGGCGCGGCGTGGACGTCAAAATTGTGGTGCCCGGGGTGCCTGAGGGTGGCATGGTGTTTTATGCCTCACACGCCCTGTTTGAGCCCATGCTGCGCGGCGGCATCCGCCTGTTCCAGATGCGCGAAGCGGTGCTGCACGCCAAGACTGCGGTGATCGACGGCCACTGGTCCACCGTGGGCTCGGCCAACATGGATACGCGCAGCTTTTTGCACAACAGCGAGCTCAATGTGATCGTCATTGACGAGGCCTTTGGCAGCGCCATGGAAGCGGCCTTTGCCGAGGACCTGCGCGACTCGCTGGAGGTGCTGCTGCCCGCCTGGCTGCAACGCCCCTTGGGCGAGCGGCTCAAGGAATGGGCTGCCATGCAATTTGATTACTGGCTTTAGACAAACAGGACACCCCATGAGCAACCCCACCCCGACCGCCCCGCCCCTGACCATCCGCGTGGGCTTTGAGATGCAGTACGACTGCCCGCAGCCCACGCCCATGATTCTGGCGCTCCATGTGCATTACTCGCGCGCTGCAGATCTGCAGTACCCCGACCACCTGGTCACCATTCCGCCGGTGCCGGTGAGCGCCTACCGCGACCTGTTTGGCAACTGGTGCAGCCGCCTGGTGGCGCCCCAGGGCCTGTTCACCCTGCGCACCGACACCGTGGTGCGCGACAGCGGCCTGGTGGACACGCAGAACTGGGCGGCACAGCAGGTGCCCGTGGAGTTGCTGTCCGAGGAATGCCTGGTGTATTTGCTGGGCAGCCGCTACTGCGAGACCGACCAACTCTCGGAAACTGCCTGGGCACACTTCGGCCACGGCCCCACGGGCTGGGCGCGGGTGCAGGCGATCTGCGACTTCGTGCACAAGCACATCAGTTTTGGCTACCAGCACGCGCGCCGCACGCGCACAGCGTGGGAGGCCTACCGGGAACAAATAGGCGTCTGCCGCGACTACGCACACCTGGCGATTGCGCTGTGCCGCTGCATGAACATACCGGCGCGCTACTGCACCGGCTACCTGGGCGACATCCGCATTCCGCTGGTGCCGGGGCCGATGGACTTTGCGGGCTGGTTCGAGGCCTATCTGGGCGACCGCTGGTACACCTTTGATGCCCGCAACAACACGCCGCGCATAGGGCGGGTGCTGATGGCGCGCGGGCGCGATGCGTGTGATGTGGCGCTGGTCAGCTCATTTGGGCCCAACACCCTGCAGCGCTTTACGGTCTGGTCTGAAGAAGTGGCGCAGTAAACGTGCGAACACGGGTTGCGTGGGCGCGGTGAAACGCGCCTTGCACTTCCCGCCACAAAAATAGTAGGTGCGTCCATCCTGCTGCAGATGGTGGAATGACTTCTCGGTCACGGCCATGCCGCATACCGGGTCCTTTAAAACGGTGCTGTTCTCCATGCTTCGATAGTACGCGACAAGGCATGCCCCTTGTGTCTGCCAGCGCACAGATCAAGCATTGCTGCAGGGCCATACTGACGCGATGAACACGCCACCATACACACCCCGGCCCGAGGTGCCGCACAGCCTGCCTTTGTTGGTGCTGGCGGTGCTGGCCAGCCTGTGTGCGCTGCGCTGGGCCAGTGCGGTCTTCATTCCGGTGTTGCTGGGCGTGCTGCTGAGCTATGCGCTCTCGCCCATCGTCGACTGGCTGCAGCTGCACCGCATTCCGCGCGCCCTGAGTGCGGCCGTGCTGGTGGCCGGCATGGTGCTGGGCCTGGCAGGCGGCGCCTACACCCTGAGTGACGAGGCCAACAAGTTGGTGGAGCTGCTGCCACAGGCGGCACAAAAGCTCAACCAGATCGCCCACAGCTCGCACAGCGGCGGTGACAACACCTTCACCACGGTGCAAAAAGCCGCCGCCAAACTCGAGCAGGCTGCGGCCGACTCCACGCAGTCCAGCGCGCCCACGCGCGGCGTGCAACGGGTGCAGGTGGAGAAGGCGCGCTTTGACATCAAGGACTACATCTGGAGCGGCACCGTGGGCCTGCTCGAAGCCCTGGGCCAAGCCGGCATGGTGGCGCTCATCACCTTCTTTCTGATTGCCTCGGGCGACAGCTTCCGGCGCAAGCTCATCCGCCTGGCCGGGCCCACGCTGCATGCCAAACGCATCACGCTGCAGGCCCTCAACCAGATCCACGACCAGATCCAGCGCTACCTGCTGGTGCAGCTCTTCACCAGCGTGCTGGTGGGCCTGGCCACCTGGCTGTGCTTCATGGCGCTGGGGCTGGAAAACGCCGCCGTCTGGGGCGTGGCTGCGGGCCTGCTGGACCTGGTGCCCTATGTGGGCAGCGTGCTGATTGCAGGCACTTCGGCGTTGGTGGCCTTTTTGCAATTCGGCACGCTGGAGATGGCACTCGTGATCAGCGGCACCTCGCTGGTCATCCACGCCTGTGAGGCCATGTTGCTCACGCCTTTTCTGACCAGCCGCACCAGCCAGATGAACCCGGTGGCCATCTTCATCGGCGTGCTGGCCTGGGGCTGGCTGTGGGGCATCTGGGGCCTGCTGCTGGGGGTGCCGATTCTGGTGGTGATCAAGGCCATTTGCGACCGCACCGAGGGCTTGACCTTTGTGGGCGAAATGCTGGGCGAATAGGTCCGCCAACAATGCCTGCACTGGCACCGGTGCTTCTCGTTTGGTGATCACATGGCGTCCTCGCAACTCCAGGAGAAAGCGCCATGAACAAGGACCAGATCAAGGGCACCGCCAAAGACCTTGCAGGCAAAGTGCAAGCCGCCGCCGGACGGGCCCTGGACAACAGCGGGATGCGGGCCAAGGGCCTGCACAAGCAAGCCGAGGGCAACGCCCAGAAGGCCATGGGCGACGCCAAACAAGGTGCCAAGCAAGCCAGAGACTCCAGCAAGAGCAGCTAGGTTGCAAGCAACGCGATCAGGGCGCGGATTTGGCCGCGCCGCTTTGAGCGGTGCTTTGTGCCGTATAGCGCAACTGGCTCAGGTCAAAGCCCTGCGCTTTGGCACTGGCCAATGCCGCCTCCAAAAGCGGCGCGTCCAACTGCGGCGTGCGTGACAGCAGCCACAGGTATTTGCGGTTCGGGTTGCCCACCACCGCCCAGCGGTAGTCCGCGTCCAGCCCCAGCACCCAGTAGTCGGCCTTGAAGGGCCAGAAGAAGGACACCTGCAAGCGGCTGTTGGCAAAGCCCTCCACCACCGTGGCGCGGCCCGTGGCCTCATCAAAACCGCTGTTGGTGCGGCAGCGGTTGACGACCTTGATGGCACCACCCTCCCCCGCACTGTATTCGGCCGTGGTGTCACCCACGCAGTTGCGCTGGAAGAACATCGGGAAGGCCGCAATCTCGAACCACTTGCCGCTGTAGCGCGCCAGGTCCACGGCGGGCACGCTGGCGACGGGCGGTGCTTCCTGCGCCAGCGCCAGACAAGAGGCGGTGGCCAGCAGCAGGCAGGTGGTGGTGTGGCGGAGGTTCATCTCTGGAGTCTTTCGAGCGGGTGGCGAGCTTCACAAAAATGTGTACACTTTGATTCACAAATTTTGTGATTCATTTTTGCATACCATTTCAAAGGAGTCTGCCATGGAAGCGACAAAGGTTGGCATCAGGGAATTTCGCGCCAGCATGGCCGATTTCATTACGTCCAGTACGCCCGTGGCGGTGACGCGCCACGGGCAAACCATTGGCTATTTCATTCCCACCCATGGACAGTCCGAAGCAGACCTTGCATCCCTCAAGAAGGCCAGCAAAACCCTGGATCGCTTGCTTGCAGCCAAGCGTGTTGACGTAGATGCCGTGGTGGCCGAATTCAAAACGGCGCGCAAAAGCGTCACCCCGCCCAGGAAGTCCCGACCCGCGGTGGCATGAGCAACAAAGCCATCGTTCTGGATGCCAATATCCTGCGCGACGCCGATGACTGGCCGGTCCTCGCGTGCGCCATGGCGATGGGCTGCCCGGTATGGACTGAGGATGCCGATTTCTTTGGCACTGGCGTTGCGACCTGGACCTCTGACCGGGTCGAACTTTATTTGGCGGGCTGATCAGGACAGCCATGCCTGGCTGCTTGAATCAACGCCATTGGCGGGATGCAACGACCCGGAAGGGCGCGGGCCTGACCGTTGTTCCAGCGCCATTGGTCCAACGAAGCACCCGTACAAGGGCCTCGTCTTCGTATAACAGGGCTGAATAATCATCGATACATACCGCGACTTCCAGATCACTGTTTTCAATGGCTGCGTGCAATGCTTCGCGTCTATGCTGGTCAGCGTTGCAGTGCACCGAACATGCGCCGCGCAAAAAGCCGAGGCATGGTATGCATTGGCAGCAGGTGGCGCCATATGAGTCACTGATACCCATGTCAAACCAGCACAGGGCACCGGCACTCACACCGCACAGCAAGGCACCTGCCCGGTAGGCCTCGGCAAAGGCCTTGTCGGCATTCCATTCCCGCCAGACTCCCAGCGCAGATTTGGTGTTGCCTCCACCCACATAGATCACATCCTGGCATGCGAGGTGTTGTTGGTAGTCGGCAAGAGGTACAGAGCCGATGGTCGGCTTGCGGAAGAAGGCGAGGTGGGACGGCTCACATTTATCAGAAGAAAACGCTGCGTAGAATTTCTCAATGCCCTCGGGCAAGTCGCCACCAGGGGTGCCGACGTAACAGATGCGCGGTCTATGCTTTTGCACCAAACGCAGGATGTAGCTGTCTATAGCCGAGGGGCCATCTTCCATCAGAAAGGCACCTCCTCCTATTGCGAGGATTCTGCGCACGACACGGGGCATAGGGGATTCAAGTGGCTGCATGGCTTGCAACCAGTAGATCTGTAAGCCAGGCGTGGGGCTTGATTTTTGCGTGCTGTCAGCGCAAAGCCAGCATCAACATAACGCGTCCATGCGCGGCCGGTTCAGGCGTTCGTTTTGAATCGACTTTGGTTTGAGCGCTTTTGAGTGCCTCTGGCTTGGGATGCGCTGGCATACAAAAACGTGCCAGGCTGTAGATAGACCTTTCGAAAATTGCAGGAGACCGCAGTACGTGCCATCCAAAAAGGACGGCCAACCCGCAAGCAGCGCGGCAACTGCGGGCTCAGGCCTCATGGGTGACCGCCAATTGGTACTCGTCCACATACTTTCCGGCAACCAGCAGCGACATGCGACGGGTTCCCTCAAGCTGGAACCCTGCCCGCAAATAGACGGCAATTGCCCGCAAATTTGTTGTCTGCACGGTGAGTTCGACTCTGGCCAGTCGCACTGCGCGCGACCATGCCAGCGCCTCGGCAAGCAAACGTGTGGCATGCCCCTGGCCCCAGTGTGATCGAAGCACCCCCAGCGCCAATGTTGTCGAGTGTCGCCTGCGGTTCACTTGCCCGCCTGCAATGTGTCGGCTTCCGCGAAAAACGCCAGGCGCAGGGCAGGGATTGCGCCTGCATCGCTTTCCTTGGCCTTTCGAACACAGGCATGGGGGCTCATGTGGTCAACCCTATTTAGCCCAATGGGTCAGGCTTGACTACGGCCATGCAGCGACATTGCCTTTTGGGCAACCCGTGCGCCAAAGTAACTTGCGGTGTCCAGATCAACTGTTGGCACGGTGGTTCCGGTGGACTGGGCAATCAGTCCCAATTGCGCCCCAAGCCGGTTTCTTCCTTGCGGGTCATGGCCACCAGGAATGTTGAGGCCTACCCACAGCATGC
Organism: Comamonadaceae bacterium; assembly: GCA_947374485.1. Classification (GTDB taxonomy): domain Bacteria; phylum Pseudomonadota; class Gammaproteobacteria; order Burkholderiales; family Burkholderiaceae_C; genus Allorhodoferax. Next base: position 53,657 of record CANCCF010000006.1, read on the forward strand.
CATGCTGGGCCGCTAAAACAGTGAAGTACAACAGCGTCGCAAGCTGGTCACCGCTGGCGCACGAACCAACCGTGAAGCCCGCGCAGAGTTTGCCTTCCCATCGTTGCGCTGCCCAGCGATCACTGGATGCATCGGCAAAGGCTTTGAACTGCGCCGAGGCGCCGCCCATCAACGTAGGACAACCAAAAATGACTGCATCTGCAGTATCCACAGAGCGAAGCATGGCGTCATTTTCAAACTTGCCGTTCACGATGTCCGCGCCATCGATGGCAAGCACTTCGGCTCTGCAGCCTCGTATTCCTGCGGCACCTTCAAGGACGGCCTGCGCCAGCCTTGAGGTGGTTCCTGTGACGGAGTGGTGAATGATGCGCACAGTCACCATGGCGCCGGGAGAGATCTGCAAGTGCCTGCCTCATTGATCGGTAGAAATATGCAGGTATAGCAAAGGGGCCAGGTCACGACTTGGCATACCGCAATTTTTTTGCATACCGAGCCAACGCAAACCGCGACCTCCACACTTACACACGCTTACCGCTGCTCTGTGCTTTGGCGTACAGAGGCCACGCGGGCATCTACCTACGATGACCTCAGTGCTTCAGCTTTGAAGTACGCATCTATCCACCGCAATTTTTTGGAGTATCCCCATGAACAAAGACCAGATCAAAGGCACCGTAACCGACATCGCAGGCAAACTGCAGGAGGCCGCAGGGCGGGCCATCGACAACACTGAAATGCAGGTCAAGGGTCTGCACAAGCAAGCCGTTGGCCATGCCGAAAAAGCACTGGGTGACGCCAAGCAAGGTGCCGCGCACATCAGCGACGCCATCAAGAACGCCGCAAAAGGAAAGTAAGCGGCAACAAGGCGTGGATCGGGGTGTGGATTTGCAGGTAAGGCAGTACTGCATTACCATCCCTAACCTATTCCAGCGACCGCGAGGACACCATGGCCACCTTGACCGTAACCGCACGGGGACAAGTCACCTTCCGAAAAGACGTGCTGCAACACCTCGGCATCAAGCCAGGGGAAAAGATCGAGTTGGATCTGCTGCCCGATGGTCGGGCCGTGCTCACGGCAGCCCGGCAAACCGGCAGCATCACCAATTTCGTCGGCTTGCTCGCCGGACGGACCAGGAAGGTCGCAAGCCTGGAGGAAATCAGCGCGGCGGCGTCACTTGGCTGGGCTGGCAAAAAATGAAAATCGCTGTTGACACCAACGTGCTGGTTCGTGCGGTGATGCGGGATGATGCTGCCCAGGCGCGCAAAGCCATCAAGGTGTTGACCGATGCGCAATTGATTGCCGTAGCACTCCCTTGCCTGTGCGAATTGGTATGGGTTTGCTCAGGGTCTACAGCCTCCAACCGTCGGACGCAGCCGCCGCGGTCCGCACACTGGTGGCTGCCTCCAATGTGGAGACGAACCGGCCCGCCGTAGAGGCTGGCCTGCGCTTCCTCGAATCCGGCGGTGACTTTGCCGATGGCGTCATCGCCTATGAGGGGCACTGGCTGGGCGGGGAAACCTTCGTTTCCTTTGACAAAAAGGCGGTTTCTCTACTCGCCGCGCAGGGGCAATCCGTACGGCTTTTGTGATGCGGCATTGGCTGGCGCACAACACCTTGCAATGGCTGTTATGGGCTGTTTGCCGACATACGCATTTTTCGGGTTTTCACCAACCGCTTGCCAGAGCTGACGTTCGCAGTGACTGCTTTGTGGCACCCAGGGCAAAGTGAGTGTCTCAATTAGCCAGCGAACGCAGCGTGATTACGCAGATCACGCCGACGCTGAAATCAGCGTAATCCTGGGATACCTAAATGTCGGTTTCTTCAGCCATTTCCAAGGCGTCGTCTACCTCAATTCCAAGGTACCGCACCGTCGACTCCAGCTTGGCGTGGCCAAGTAAAAGTTGAACTGCACGCAGATTTTTGGTGCGCTTGTAAATGAGGGTGGCCTTGGTCCGCCGCATGGAGTAGGTACCGTAGGCACAAGAATCCAGGCCGACGTGTTTCACCCAACCGTCCACGATGCGTGCGTACTGTCGGGTACCCAGATGAGGGCAGTTGTGCACCCTGCTTGGAAACAGATAGTCCTCCGAATGCAGGTTGCGTGCCTTCATCCATTCGGCGACTGCAGTGCGGGTTTGCTCTGTGATTTCGAACTGGACTGGCCGTGAGGTCTTCTGCTGCATCACGGTGGCGCGAGCGGCGACACGGTCCCCATGGCAAATATCACGCACCCGGAGTTTGACCAGGTCGCACGATCGCAACTTGCTATCCAAGCCCAAATCAAACAACGCCAATTCCCGCGTGCGGTGCTCCAGTTGAAGCCACACCCGGATGGCCCAAATTTCTTTCAGCTTGAACGGAGCCTTTTGGCCTACCAACTTGCCCTTGTTCCAGGGTTCGCGTGGCCGACTGGTCTGAGTGGAAGTGCTTTCCATGACAAATCTCCTTGAAAGTTAAGGGGCTGTCACTATGCTCTCATTGTCATTTTGTGTACACTGAGATTCACAAAAACCGCATCTGATACTAAAGGAACATGTCATGGAAGCCACCAAGGTCGGTATTCGGGAATTTCGTGCCGGCATGGCCGAGTTCATTGCGTCCAGCACGCCAGTGGCGGTAACGCGCCATGGGCAAACCATTGGCTACTTCATTCCCACCCACGGACAGGCCGAGGCAGACGTTGCGTCGCTGAAGAAGGCCAGCAAGACGCTCGATCGCCTGCTTGCAGCCAAGAGCGTTGACGAGGACGCCGTGGTCGCCGATTTCAAGGCGGCGCGCAAGCAGGCTGGTGCGCCCAAGAAGTCCAAACCTGTGGTGGCATGAGCACCAAAGCCATTGTTCTGGATGCCAACATCCTGATTCGAGCGGTATTGGGCAAGCGGGTCCGGGAACTCATTGTCGGGAATGCGGAAGCAGTTCAATTTTTTGCGCCCGATGTGGCCTACGCTGACGCCAGGAAATACCTTCCAGCCCTGTTGGAAAAAAGAGGTGTGGAAGGCGGGCCCGCAATGGCAGTTTTGGACGCACTGGAATCCATTGTCCGGCCGCTGGAACTGGGGGTCTATGCCGGCTTGCAAGCACAGGCACTGCAAAGGATTGCCATACGTGATGCCGATGACTGGCCGGTGCTGGCGTGCGCGATGACGATTGGTTGCCCTGTGTGGACTGAGGATGCCGACTTCTTTGGCACAGGGGTCGCGACATGGACATCCGACCGCGTGGAGATCTATTTGGTGAGCTGATGCCGGTTCACCGTCTGGGATGTGCCCTTAGCGGAAATTCCCAAACATTGGCTGACTGTCATCTCAGCCCCATACCTGTCACTCAGTGGAGCTTGCCAATTTCCTCAGCCACCAGTTGTCGCAATTGTGGAAACCCGAAGGAAGGCAGCGGTCGCCCGTTCACAAAGTATTCAGGCGTCTGCGAAACGCCCAGCGTGTTGGCATCGCTGAGGTCTTGTGCGACGGCTTGCTGAAGGTCGGGCGCGGTCATATCAAACGCCAGTTTCTCCATGTCCAAGCCTATGCCGTTGAGGTATTTCCAAGTTAACTCCACCTTCGCAGTGTGGTTCGATGCCCAGTCCTCTTGGCTGGCAAACAGGGCTTCAAGAGCCTGCCAAAACTTGCCTTGGCGGCGCGCGGCCTCCAGAATCGCCACTACCTTGTCTGAACCCTTGTGAAAGGGGGCGTAACGCATGACCAGGCGAATGCGGTCTGGGTTTTGCGCCATGAGTTGTTTGACCAGGGGGTAGAAACTGCGGCAGGTATCGCAAGCCGGATCAAAGAACTCAACAATCACCACCGGGGCGTCGACCCGGCCTTCATTGGGAGAGTGTGGGCGGACCAATGCTGAACGGTCCACAGTGGCAGTATCCTGCCCTTGGGTCGTAGAACTGGACAAGTACCACCAACTGCACAGGGCGACGATGGCAAGCAGTACGACAAATGAGGCGACATAGATCGTCTTTTTTTGCATGGGTAGGTTCTTTCGGGGGCTCTTCAGGTTGATTCGGACAGGTTCACTTTACCGATGTGAATGCCGGTGGTGTATGTCAGGAAAATGAGCATGGCGGTGCTTGAGTGGCACATGTTGATGCGCGTGGGAATGCGGCTCCACTCCGTCCCATGCAAAGTCGTGGTCGTGCTGGTGGTGCTCGTCGTGCCGGTGCTTGTGGCCGTGCAGCAACTCAACATGCTCGTGTTCATGGGCGTGGTTCTCGGTCAAGTGAAGCCACACGCCTGCCCCCATAAAGGCCGCCGCTATCCAGAAACTGGCACCGGTGGGCTCTGCAAATACCAGAATGGAAATTGCCGCACCCACAAAAGGAGCGGTCGAGAAATAGGCCCCTGTGCGTGCCGTGCCAAGTCCGCGCAATGCCAGGACAAACAACACCAGACTCAGGCCATAGCCCAGAAAGCCGATCAGCATCGCAGCGAACAGCAGCGGCAGAGTGGGCCAATCAGCGCCTAAGGCAAACGCCAAAACGGTGTTCACGCAACCGGCCACAAGCCCTTTGCTGCCCGCGACAAACAGTGCGTCTGACGCCGACACCTTGCGTGTGAGGTTGTTGTCAATGGCCCAGGCCAGACAGGCACCGGCCAGGGCCAACGGGCCCAGCCCAGAGGCCCTTGCCTCCCCCGTAGGCCATGCCAATACCGCGCCACCGGCCACAATCAGGACCATGCCCAGTACGATGCGGCGGTCGGTACTTTCCTTGAACACCAGCCAAGCCAGCAGCGCGGTCAGCACGGCTTCCAGATTAAGAAACAGGGATGCCGTAGCCGCCGTGGTGTGCGAGAGACCGACCATCAACAGCAGTGGTCCCAGTACCCCGCCAAATGCAATCGCGCCGAGCAGCCAAGGCCACTCGTGTGAAGGCATGCCCACGGGCTTCCATCCTCGATCACGCACCAGGCGCGTGACGGTCAGTCCGAATCCGCTTCCCAGGTACAACAGCCCCGCCAACAGGAACGGAAACGAAAGACCCGTACCTTCCCCAATGAGCTGCTTGGAAAACGGTGTACTGGCTCCAAACAGAATGGCTGCCCCCAGCGCAGGCCAGGCAGCACGGTGCAGGTCGGTCATAGGACCATCTTTCTGCACATGCAGTAGATAAACTGCTGGTCTGTGCCGAAAGGCGTGTGATGCAACTGCTCCTCGTGGGCCAGCAAGGTAAACGCCTCGCCAAATTCGGAGTGCAGTTCTTCTGGCGCATAGCGCATCACCGGCAGGCCGCTGCATTGCGCAGGTCCATTGGTGCCGAAGGTGGCCATGATTACGTGACCACCAGGTTTGAGCGCGCGAAGCACCTGCTTCACATAGGCTTTGCGATCTTCATCTGTTGTCAGAAAGTGAAATACTGCACGGTCGTGCCAAATGTCAAAGCTGTAGGGCGCAAATTCCGCCTGTGTGATGTCGGCCTCCATCCAACGAACGCTCTCGCCTTTGGCACCCAGACGGCGTCGGCTCTCGTCCAGTGCAGCGCCAGACAAATCCAGCACAGTGAGCGCACGGTAGCCATCATCCAAAAGGTCGTCCGCCAACGTGGACGCACCACCGCCCACATCGATAATGGCGGCATCGCGTCCCAGTCCGGCATTGTGAATTAGTCGCATGGACGTTTCCGCATGCGGCTGAAACCAACTTACGTTGTCGGGTGCTTTAGTGGTGTAAACCTTTTCCCAATGCTCTTTGTTTTGCATTTTTGTCTCCTTGTCGTAGTTCAACCCAAATGGGTATGGCGTTCCGGTTTGGCTTCGGTCTCCATGGCGGCCAGGCCCTGCAAAATGCCGCAGGCGTCCACCGCTTGTTCGCTCTGGCAACGTTGGCGCAGCATGGCCAGTTGCTCCTTCAAATGGATGAGTTCGCGAATACGCTCATCGACATGAGCCATATGCTGGTCAAACACAGCGTTGATGGCACCACAGCCCTCGGCGGGCTCATCGGCCAAATTCAGCAGAGTGTGGATTTCCTCGTGACTCATATCGAGGGCGCGGCAGTTGCGGATGAAGCGCAAGCGCTCCAGGTGCGCCGGGCCGTAGACCCGGAAGTTACCTGCCGTACGAGCGGTTTCGGGCAGCAGTCCGGCCTTTTCGTAGTAGCGCACCGTCTCTACGGTGGTCTGGGCGACTTGGGCTAATTCACCGATTTTCATGGTGGGCTCCAAATAGTTCTTGACTCTATAGTAGCTTCAGGTTGCGTAATGGGATACGGTTCAATGTAAAGCCCCTTATGACTGAACACGTTCATCCCACCCACGACGAGCCCCGGCACCCAGACGCCGGGCACGACCACGTTAACCACTCCAACCATGCCCACGAGCATGGCCCGGATGCTTGCTGCAGTGGTCATATAGTCAGCGTGGCCATGCCCGCATCCCTGAAGCGTGCCAAAAAGGTGGCAGTGGGTACCGAGGTTCAAACGCCGATTCGCATCATGCAGATGGACTGCCCCACCGAAGAGGCGTTGTTGCGCAAAAAACTAGGCGGCATAGCGGGTGTCTCTGGCATGGAATTCAACCTGATGCAACGGGTGCTCACCGTCACCCACGAGCCACTGGCCATGGAGCCTATTCTGGTCGCCATTCGCTCCCTGGGCTTTACACCCGAAATTGCCGACGCGGACCATACCGAACCCACACTCGAACCGGCCAAACCCTGGTGGCCACTCGCCCTGGCCGGACTTGCCGCCATAGCGTCTGAGGCCACGAATTGGCTGGGCCTGCCGGTCGTAGTCGTCGCTGCTCTGGCGCTGTTGGCAGTGCTGGCCTGTGGCACTACCACCTACAAGAAGGGCTGGATCGCCATGCGCAATGGCAACCTGAACATCAATGCGCTGATGAGCATTGCGGTCACCGGCGCCTTGGTTTTGGGGCAGTGGCCGGAAGCCGCCATGGTGATGGTGCTGTTCACCGTGGCCGAGCTCATAGAAGCCAAGTCGCTGGACCGCGCGCGCAATGCCATTCGCGGCCTGATGCAGCTCACGCCCGAGACTGCGACCGTTCTGCAAAGCGATGGCTCTTGGCAGGAAGTGGCCGCGAAGTTGGTTGTGAAGGGTGCAAAAGTGCGCATCAAACCAGGCGAGCGCATTGCCCTGGATGGCACCATCGTCAGCGGTAGCTCCACCGTGAACCAGTCATCCATCACTGGCGAGAGTCTGCCAGTGGACAAGCAGACCGGTGACCCGGTGTTTGCCGGCACCATCAACACCGCCGGTTCCTTTGAATACGCGGTGACTGCGGCGGCCAACAACAGCACCCTGGCGCGCATCATCCATGCGGTTGAAGAGGCCCAAGGCGCAAAAGCCCCGACGCAACGCTTTGTCGACCAGTTTGCCAAGGTCTACACCCCGGTCGTGTTTGCCATCGCCCTTGCTATTGCGGTACTGCCGCCCTTGCTGCTGGATGGTGACTGGATCGGCTGGATTTACAAGGCCTTGGTCATGCTGGTTATTGCCTGCCCATGTGCGCTGGTGATTTCCACGCC
>CANCCF010000007.1 GCA_947374485.1 Comamonadaceae bacterium
CCACCACGCTCTCGATGCCGTCGAAATCGTCGTCGGTGGCGGTGTTCTCGCTGGCCAGCACGAACTTGGTGTTGAAGATGTTCAACCCCTTGTTCTCCATCGCACCCATGTTGAAGTCGTCCACCGCGACGATCATGAAGCGTTCCAGATCCAGCGGCAGGCCAAAGCGCGCTTCGTCCCAGGCCACAGAGGCCATCCACGAGTTCATGGCGTGTTCGGTCTTGTCCATGTCGCCGGGGCGCACATAGACCTGCAGCAAATGGTCTTTGCCTGCGCGCGAGGTGATGCGCTGCTCGCGGCACACCAACTGGCCAGCCACCAGGGCAAACAGGTAGCAGGGCTTCTTGTGCGGGTCCACCCACTTGGCGAAGTGGCGGCCGTCTTCCAGCGCGCCTTGCTCCACCAGGTTGCCGTTGGAGAGCAGCACCGGGTACTTGGCCTTGTCGGCGCGCAGCGTCACGGTGTAGCTGGCCATCACATCGGGGCGGTCCAGGAAGTAGGTGATGCGTCTAAAGCCCTCAGCTTCACACTGGGTAAAGAAAGACTCGTTGCTGACATACAAGCCCATGAGCTTGGTGTTCTTTGCCGGCATGCAGGTGGTGAAGATTTCCAGCGCAAAGGGCTCGGTGCCTTCGGGCAGGTTTTCCAGCACCAGCTTGTCGCCGTCCATCTTGAAAGAGGTACCAGCGCCGTTGACCAATACGCGTGCCAGGTTCAGTTCTTCGCCATCCAGGCGCAGGGCTTGCGCCGGCACATCGGGGTTGCGGCGCAGCGTCATCTTGTTGAGCACGCGGGTCTTGGTGGCGTCCAGGTCAAAACACAGGTCGACCGTGTCAATCCAGAATGCCGGAGCGCTATAGGCTTCGCGCTGAATGGCCACGGGCGCGTTCGCCCCCTCGCCCTTAAAGCTTTGCAACATGGTGTGTCTCCAGAAATTTATTGTCGGTCAGTTCGGTGAAATGGCGGGCATAGGCCAGCACGTGCGGGCCGGCCAGTTCTTCGGCGCTGTGGCCGCTGCCAATGCCCACGGCATGCATGCCAGCGCGGCGTGCTGCCTCTATCCCCAGGGGTGCGTCTTCAAACACGATGCAGTGCTGTGGCGCCACGCCCAGGCGGCGCGCCACTTCCAGAAAGATGGCGGGTTCGGGTTTGCCGGGCAGGCCTTCGTCACCACCCACGGCCACTGCGGGCAAGGGGCGCAGCTTCAGGTTGGCGTAGACAAAGGCCACGTTGTGGCGGTCGCCCGCGGTGCCCACACCGATCTGCAGGCCGCGCGCGCGGGCGGCCTGGGCGAAGGCGCTGAAGCCCTCGATCTCGGCAAACTGTGGCGCGAACAGCTCGCGGTACAGGCTTTCTTTTTCATGCACATAGCCCAGTGCCTCGGCGTCATCCATGTCGCGCCCGAACAGCACGCGCATGCACTCCAGGCCGGTGCGCCCGGTGGTGCGGCGCATCAGGTCGGGCAGGTCCACCGCAATGCCATGGCGCTGTGCCAGCAGAAGCCAGCTTTGCGCGTGGGTGGGCATGGAGTCGACCATGGTGCCGTCCATGTCGAAGATCAGGGCGCGGATGTCCATGGACTTACACGCCTTGCTTTAAGGACGCTTCAATGAACACATCCAGATCCCCATCCAGCACCTTTTGCGTGGCCGAGACCTCGACGTTGGTGCGCAGGTCCTTGATGCGGCTGTTGTCCAGCACATAGCTACGGATCTGGTGGCCCCAGCCCACATCGGTCTTGGTGTCTTCGAGCTTTTGCTGCTCGGCCTGGCGCTTGCGCATCTCGAAGTCGTACAGGCGCGAGCGCAGGCGCTTCCAGGCCACGTCGCGGTTGCTGTGCTGGCTGCGTCCGTCCTGGCACTGCACCACGATGTTGGTGGGGATGTGGGTCAGGCGCACGGCCGAGTCGGTCTTGTTGATGTGCTGGCCACCGGCGCCGCTGGCGCGGAAGGTGTCCACCCGCACATCGGCCGGGTTGATGTCGATCTCAATCGTGTCGTCAATCTCGGGGTAGACAAACACGCTGGCAAAGCTGGTGTGGCGTCCGCCCGAGGAATCAAAAGGCGATTTGCGCACCAGACGGTGCACGCCGGTTTCGGTGCGCAAGAGGCCAAAGGCGTATTCGCCCTCGATCTTGATGGTGGCGCCCTTGATGCCGGCCGTGTCGCCATCGGTCAGGTCTTCCACCGTGGCGGTAAAGCCCTTGCGCTCGGCGTATTTCAGGTACTGGCGCAACAGCATGCTGGCCCAGTCGCAGGCCTCGGTGCCACCGGCACCGGCCTGGATGTCCAGGAAGCAGGGCAATGGGTCGGCCGGGTTGTTGAACATGCGGCGGAATTCCAGGCCCTCGATGGTGGCGGCGAGCTTGGCGGTCTCGGCCTCGATGGTGATGAGGCCGGCCTCGTCGCCGTCTTCCTTGCTCATCTCGAAAAGCTCGGTGTTGTCGGAGAGCTCACTCTCCAGGGAGTCGAGCGTGAGCACCACGCCGTCGAGCATCTTTTTTTCTTTGCCCAGCTCCTGGGCGCGCTTGGGGTCGTTCCAGACGGTCGGGTCTTCTAGCGAGGCGTTGACGGTGCGCAGGCGCTCCGACTTGGCAGCGTAGTCAAAGATACCCCCGTAGGGCGAGCGCTCTGGCGCCCAGGTCTGCCAGGGTGGTGCCGATGAGGTTGACGCGTTCTGCTTCCATGGTGGGTATCCTGATTCTGTGTAACGGGGAAAGGCGCTATTTTCTCACGCCCGGGGCCAGCGCCGGAACGCGGCCGACTCAGGCGATAAAGCGCTCGATCAGGGCTGCCACCTGCTGTGGCTGGTCGTGGTGCAGCATGTGGCCCGCGTCGGCGATGTGCGCCACCTCGCAGTGCGGCACGGCCTGCAGGCGTTCGTGGAACTCCGCCAGCGAATAGGCGCCCTTCCAGAAGCCGCCCATGTCACTGTCGGGGGCCTCCACGCACAGGGTGGGGGCGCTGATGCGCTTGAACACCTCCAGCGTCTCGTCCACCCGGTAGAGCTGGGCGCTGGGCAGGCGGTGCGCGGCATGGCCCTGGATCACCCACTGGCCCTGGGCGTTCGGGCGGGCCCAGTGGCCTGCCAGCCATTGCGCTTTCTCGGCTGGCAGGCGCGGGTTGGTTTTCATCAAGCGGCGGGCCACGTCCTCCAGGCTGTCGTAGCCGCGCATGGCGCGTTGCCCCTCCTGCAATTCCTTGAGCGCGTCCAGCCAGCGCGCATAGCGCTCGGGCGCCTGTGCGGCCACGGTGCGCGGCATGCCAAAGCCTTCCAGGTTGATGAGGCGGCGCACGCGCGCGGGCCGCACCCCGGCATACAGCATGGCGATGTTGCCGCCCATGCTATGACCCACCAGGTTCACGGGCTCACCGGGGCAAAAGTGGTCCAGCAAGGCGTCCAGGTCGCCCAGGTAGTCGGCAAACACAAAATGGTCGGCGCCTGGCACTTCGGTCTGGCCAAAGCCACGCCAGTCGGGGGCGATCACATAGTGGTCGGCGGCCAGCGCGTCCACCACAAACTGGTAGCTGGCCGCCACATCCATCCAGCCGTGCACCAGCACCAGTGGCGTCTGGCCTGCAAGGGGTTGGCCCCAGACCTGGACGTGGTAGTTCAACCCGCGCAGGGCTGCGAATTCGCTCTTGAATAATCGTTTGGCTTGGTACATTCAAGCCATCATAAGGAGAAGCGCTGTGCCCACCCGTCCCATCCACAACAAAGCCCCAACAGGCCCCCGCACCCAGGCCGCACTGCCCACCGGTTACAGCCGTCTGCATGACAACTTTCGTTGGGAAGTGCCAGCGGTGTTCAACATCGCCCAGGTCTGCAGCCTGCGCTGGGCGGCACAGGCCGGATCTGCCAGCCGCATCGCCATTCGCTGCTATGCCGAGGGCGCGCTGCAGACCGCCCACAGTTACGCCGAGTTGCACGAGCAGGCCAACCGGCTCTCGAATCTGCTCACCGCAGCAGGCGTGCGCCGCGGCGACCGGGTGGCGATTGTGATGCCGCAGCGATTTGAGACGGCGGTGGCCTACATGGCGGTGCTGCAAATGGGCGCCGTGGCCATGCCGCTGTCCATGCTGTTTGGCCCCGAAGCACTTGGCTACCGGCTGCAAGACAGCGAGGCGGTGCTGGCCATCACGGACGCCGCAGCGCTGCCCGCCCTGCAACTCGTGCGCGCCGATTGCCCCATGCTGAAAACGGTGGTGGGTGTGGGCCGCAGCGAAGCCACCCGTGCCGTGGCCGAAGTCAACTACGCCGAGGCCATGGCCCGGGTGCCAGCCCATTTTGTGGCGGTGTCCACCACCGCCGAAGACCCGGCCATCCTGATCTACACCAGCGGCACCACCGGCAACCCCAAGGGCGCCTTGCTGGCGCACCGCTGCCTGATTGGCAACCTGAGCGGCTTTGTTTGCAGCCAGAACTGGTTTGGTTTTGATGGCCAAAGCAATGCCGAATCGAAGGCCGTGTTCTGGAGCCCGGCCGACTGGGCCTGGACCGGCGGGCTGATGGACGCACTCCTGCCCACGCTGTACTTTGGCTGCACCATCGTCGCCCAGGCCGGGCGCTTTGAGCCACAGGGCGCACTGCAACTCATGGGGCGCTGCGGCGTGACCCACACCTTTTTGTTTCCTACGGCCATCAAGGCCATGATGAAGGCCTGTCCGGGCACGGCGCGCCAGCCGGTGCACAAGGCCTATGGCCTGCAATTGCAGGCCCTGATGAGCGCGGGCGAGGCCATGGGCGACGCCGTGTTTGGCTACTGCGAGCAGCAACTGGGCGTGACGCCGAATGAAATGTTTGGCCAAACCGAAATCAACTACATCGTCGGTAATTTCGCCCCCACGCTTGCCGCTGCGCGTGCTGCGCTGCCCCCCAAGGGGGCCCAAGCCACCTTGGGGCGGCCCGGCGGCGGCTTGAGCGTTTCGGACACCATGGGTTGGCCCGCGAAGCCCGGCAGCATGGGCATGGGCTACCCCGGCCACCGGGTGGCGGTGATTGACGAAGAAGGTGTGGAGTGCCCGGCCGGTGTGGCGGGCGATGTGGCGCTGAACCGCTTCGATGTGCATGGCGCGCCCGACCCGATTTTTTTTCTGGGCTACTGGAAAAACGATGGGGCGACGCAGGACAAGTTCACCGGCGACTGGTGCCGTACCGGCGACCTGGCGGTGCGTGATGCCGAGGGCTACCTCTGGTACCAAGGGCGCTCGGATGACATCTTCAAATCGGCCGGTTACCGCATCGGCCCGGGTGAAATCGAGAACTGCCTGGTCAAGCACCCCGCTGTGGCCAACGCCGCCGTGGTGCCCAAGCCCGACCCGGAGCGCGGCGCGCTGGTCAAGGCCTATGTGGTGCTGGCGCCCGACACGCTGGCGGCCTGTGGCAACAGCACCCGCGAACGCGCCGCGCTGCAGGCGCAACTCACGCTGGACTTGCAGAGCCATGTGAAGGGCCTGCTGGCCCCGTATGAATACCCCAAGGAAATCGAGTTTGTGGACGCACTGCCCATGACCACCACCGGCAAGGTGCAGCGCCGCGTGTTGCGGCTGCAGGAAGAGGCGCGGGCGCGCGGCGAGGCGGAGGCGACAGGGCTTTCCTGAGCCTGCAGACCTTGCCTATTCGGCCTTGGCCTCCGGCAGCGTCTGCCGCGCCGCCGCCGCCAGGCCCACTTCACCCCGGGCCTGCAGCGTCTCCACCATGCCCTGGCGGTCGCGCAGCGTCTTGTTCTGGCTGAGCTTGTATTTGCCCACCATGTGCGTGACTTCCACCTCGATGCCGACGATGTTGCGCAGCATGCCGTCGATATAGTCCGGCGCCGAGTCGCCCATTTTCCAGGGCTTGGGTTCTTCGACGCGTTGCTCATGGGTGCGCGTCAACCGCGCCACCAGGGCACGCACATAGCGCTCGTCATCAAAGATGTGCAGGCGCCCGCGCACATGCACCACGCGGTAGTTCCAGGTGGGCACTTGCTGGTGGGTCTCGTGTTTGGAGGGGTACCAGTTGGGCGAGATATAGCCCTGCTCGGCGCGGAAGATCACCAGCACCTCGGCGCCATTTTGTAACTCCTGCCACAACGGGTTGTTGCGCGCCACATGGGCGCGCAGCACGCCGTGGGGACTACGTCCCGCCGCCGGGCCGCCCCAAGGCGGGACAGCCCCCTCGGGGGGCAGCGAACCACGCGAAGCGGGGAGCGTGGGGGCGAGCGCATCCGGGGCCAGCTCGAAGGGGATGTGGTTGGCATCCAGCCCCTCGGGGCCATGGGTGACCAACGCACCCAGCGGATGCTTGGAGATCAGGTCATGCAGCGCGTCAATGCGCTCTTCAGCAAAGTGTGCGGGCAGGTACATGGGTTTCCTAAAACAGGGTGAGGCTTTGCGTGGCCAGCGGCCAAGCCACGGCCCACATCATCGCAGCTACCAGCACATCCAGCACGCGCCAGGCGGCGGGCTGGGCGAACAAGGGGGTGAGCAGCCGCGCGCCAAAGCCCAGGGTGGCAAACCACAGGGCGCTGGCCAGACAGCTGCCCAGCAAAAAAGCGCCCTGCATGCCCGCGGGCTGGCGCGCCCCCACCGCCCCCACCAGCACCACCGTGTCCAGGTACACATGCGGGTTGAGCAGGCTGATGGACAGCACCTGCGCCACCACGCGGCCCAGGGGCGCGGCTTGCCCGTCGGAGTGGGTCTGCAGCACATGCGGCGCCAGGGCGCGGCGCAGGGCCAGCACGCCATAGACAAACAGCACCAGCGCACCCACCAGGCCCAGCGCGTTAAGCAGGCGTTGCGATTCGCCGATGGAAGACGCCAGGCCACTCACACCCAGCACCATCAGCGCGGCATCCACCAGCGTGCAGGCCAGCACCACCGGCAGCACGTGTTCGCGGCGCAGGCCCTGGCGCAGCACAAAGCTGTTCTGCGCGCCAATGGCCACGATGAGGGACGCCATGAGCGTGAGGCCAACGAGAAAAGAGGCAAGTGCCAGGGAGGTGTCCATGGCGAGAGTATCCCCGCCAATCCACTGCCGTCCATCCGCAAGCTACATGAATTGTGCTAACTTGGAAGCAGCAACTTTCATGAAAGCACCCTATGCTGGACAGTTCCCTTTTGGCCACCGTGGCCATGGTCGTGCGTGAGGGCAGCTTCGAGCGGGCTGCACGCGCCCTGCACCTCACGCCCTCGGCGGTGTCGCAGCGCATCCGCCTGATCGAAGAGCGCGTGGGCACGGTGCTGGTGGTGCGCGGCCAGCCCTGCACTGCCACCGAAGCGGGTGCCCGGTTGTGCCGCCATGCCGATACCGTGGCCCTGCTCGAAGACGGTCTGCGCCGCGACCTGCCCGCACTGGCGGCAGACGACGCGACGGGTGCCTATGCCACCCTGCGCATCGCCGTCAACGCCGACAGCCTGGGCACCTGGTTTGTCGCCGCCATCCAGGACTTTGCAAAAACCAACACGCCGCTGATCGACCTGCAGGTGGACGACCAGGACAAGACCAGCGACTGGCTGCGCCGCGGCCATGTGTTGGCGGCCGTCACCTCGTTGGCCACACCGGTGCAGGGCTGCCGCAGCCGCAAGCTCGGCCTCTTGCGCTACTGCGCCACCGCCAGCCCGGATTTCATCCAGCGCTGGTTTGCCACAGGGCTCACGGCCGAGGCCTTTGCCCAGGCGCCCAGCCTGGTGTTTGACCGCAACGACCGGCTGCAGGAGCAGTGGGTCAAACGCCTGCTGCGCCGGGACATTGCGCTGCCGGTGCACCGCCTGCCCTCCACGCAGGCTTTTGTGGATGCCACCCTGGCCGGCATCGGCTGGAGCCTGAACCCGCTGGAGCTGGTGCGGGCGCATTTGCAGTCTGGAGCCCTGGTGGAGCTGGTGCCCGAGCGGAGGCTCGATGTGCCGCTGTACTGGCAGCAGGCCAAAATTCCCTTGCCCGAGCTCGATGCACTGGGGCGCAGTGTGTCCAAAGTGGCGCAGCGGGCACTGCTGCACTGAGTGCCGAGAAGCGGCTGCTGCAGGACGGGGTAGGCCGTTGGTATTTGGGTTTTAGCGCATGAGCCGGTAGCCCACGGCCGTCTCCGTCAACAAGTGCTCGGGCTGCGCCGGATCGCGCTCCAGCTTTTGCCGCAGGTGCCCCATGTAGATGCGCAGGTAATGGCCCTGCTCGGTGTGCTTTGGCCCCCACACCTGCACGAGCAACTGGCGCTGCGTCATCACGCGTCCGGCATTGGCCACCAGCGCCGTGAGCAGGCGGTACTCAATCGGCGTCAGGTGCACCGTTTCACCGTTGCGGCGCACCAGGCGCGCCTGCGGGTCCACTTCCACTTCGCCAAAGCGAAACACCGCATCCTCTTCACCGCCGCCCGCTGCCTGGGGGCCGTCGCCACTGGTGCGCGGTCGGCGCAAGTTGGCGCGCACGCGGGCCAGCAATTCGCCCACGCCAAAGGGTTTGGTCAGGTAGTCATCCGCGCCGGCATCCAGGGCGGCAATCTTGTCGGACTCATCGGCGCGGGCCGACAGCACCACGATGGGCACATTCGACCAGCTGCGCACATCGCGTATGAGCGTGAGTCCGTCGCCGTCCGGCAGGCCCAGGTCCAGCACCAGCAGGTCGGGCTTGCGCGTGCCCGCATCCAGCAAGCCGCGGCGCAGGGTGTCTGCCTCATGCACCTGCCAGCCCTCGGCCTCCAGTGCCAGGCGCACAAAGCGGCGGATTTGTGGCTCGTCTTCAATGAGGATGGCAACCGGGGCTGGCATGGGGCATGGTTCCTGTGGCAGTTTCAAAGCGCGTCATCAAAGGTCTTCATCATCCACCGGCGCAGGCGGCTCGCTGCGCGGCAGGCGGATGGTGAATTCTGCGCCCCCGCTTGGCGCCTGGCCGGCCGTGATTTGGCCCTTGTGCGCCTCCACAATAGCCTTGCAAATCGCCAGACCCAGTCCGACGCCGCGCGTGCTGGACTCGCTTGTGCCGCGCGTGAACTTGTCAAACAGGGCCTGCTCCTGACCGGTGCTGCTGGCGGGCAAGCCCGGCCCGAAGTCGCGCAGCGTGAGCACCAGACTGCTCGGCGTGGTGCGCGCCGACAGCAGCATGGCCGGCACGTGCACAGGGGTGCCCACGCCGTACTTGGCGGCGTTCTCCAGCAGATTGACCAGCACGCGCTCCATCAGCGCCGCATCGCACTCCACCAGCGGCAAATCGCGCGGCAGATCGGTCTGCACCTGCAGCGTGCCCAGGGCGTGGCGGGCTGCGCGGATGGCGCTGCCCACCAGTTCCTCCACCGACTGCCAGTCGCGGTGCAGCTGCACCTGGCCGCTCTCCAGGCGCGCCATGTCCAGCAGGTTGCTGACCAGGGCGCTGAGTTCGCGCGCCTCGTGGGCCATGGCGCGCACCGTGCGGTGTTGTTCGTCGCTGAGCGCTCCCATGTGCTCCAGGGTTTCGGCCTGACCGATCAGGGCCGTGAGCGGGGTGCGCACATCGTGCGACATGGCCGCCAGCAGGGTGTTGCGCAGGCGCTCTGACTCCACCTGCACCACCGCCGATTGCGCCACCTCCACATAGTGCACGCGCTCCAGCGCAATGGCGATCTGCCGCGCAATCGTCTCCAACTGCTGCACCTGCTCGGGGATGAGCAGCCAGCGCGCCTGCGCCGGTTGCAGGGCCAGCACGCCGCGTATGCGCATGGGCGCCTGCAGCGGCGCATAGTGCCAGCTGCTGGATGGCAGCGTGGCCGTGGCCACACCGGCGCGCTGGCCGTTGCGAAAGCACCAGTCGGCCAGGCTGGCGTTCAGGCCTTGGGGCTGCGGGTCTTGCAGATCCAGCTGGTCCTGGGCATTGGCCACAAAGACCCGGGCCGCTCCGCCAAAGGTGCGCGTCACCGCCGCTTCCCCCAGCTCCACCACCTGCACCGTCTGCAGCGCGGCTGACAAGTCGCGCGTGAGTTCAAACAAGGCCTGCGAGCGCCGTGCGCGGCTCGCCGACACACTGGCGGCCAGGCGCAGGTTGGCCGTCAGCTGGCCAATCAGCATGCCCACGCCCAGCATCACGGCAAAGGTGACCAGGTACTGCACATCGCTCACGGCAAACGAGAAGCGCGGCGGCACAAAGAAAAAATCAAAGGCCGCCACCGACACCAGCGCCGCGAGCATGGCCGGGCCGCGCCCCAGGCGCACCGCTACCAGCACCACGCACAGCAGAAACAGCATGACGATATTGGCCAGATCAAACAGGCGCAACATGGGCAGCGTGAGCAGGGTGGTGGCCACGCAGGCCCCCAGGGCCCAGGCGTAGTTTTTTGCCTCACTGCTCCAAGCCTTGCCCTCCAGTCCCGCACCCGCGTCGCCCGGCACGCCGGGTGGCGCCGGGATGACGGGCGTGATGCGGCGCACCGCCTCGGTGGTGCCGATCTCCACCAGGTCCAGTGCCGGTGCCAGCGTCGCCAGCTGGCGCGTGAGCGAGGCCTGCCAGGGCCGCAGCAGCGTGTGCCAGCGGCCCCGGGCCGGGCGCCCCAGCACCACGGTTGCGCAGTTGAGCGCGCGCGCCTGCTCCAGCAGGGCGCGCGCCACGCTGTCGCCGGTCAGCACCGCGGTCTGGCCACCCAGCTCTTCGGCCAGCTTGAGGACCGAGAGGGTGCGGTCGCGCGCTGCGGTGGGCAGGCGCTGCAGGGCCGGGGTTTCCACATAGGCCGCGTGCCAGCGCACATTGAGCTGGCCGGCCAGCCGCGCCGCCGCGCGCACCGCCTGCTCGGCGTCCGGCCCGGGGCCCACGCAGACAAGCAGGGCGCCCGAGGTGTTCCAGGCCGCAGAACCGGCCTGGCCTTGGGCGGCCGAGAGGTGGCGCGCGCGGTAGCTGCGCACGTCATCGCCCACATGTTCGGCGGTGCGGCGCAGGGCGATTTCGCGCAGCGCAAACAGATTGCCCTTGCGAAAGAAATTCTGCGTGGCGCGCGCGGCCTGCTGCGGTACATAGACCTTGCCGGCCTTCAGGCGGGCCAGCAACTCGTCGGCCGTCACATCGACCAGGATCAGCTCGTCGGCGGCATCCAGCACGGTGTCGGGCACGGTCTCGTTGATGCGCACCCCGGTGATGGCGCCCACCGTGCCGTTCAGGCTTTCCAGGTGCTGCACGTTGAGCGCGGTCCAGACGTCAATGCCCGCCATCAGCAGCTCCATCACGTCCTGCCAGCGCTTGGGGTGGCGCGAGCCCGGTGCGTTGCTGTGCGCCAGTTCGTCCAGCAGCAGCACCTCGGGCTTGGCCTGCAGGGCTGCGTCAATGTCAAATTCCTGCAGCACCTGGCCGCGGTAGGCCACCTCCAGCAAGGGCAGCCGGGGCAGGCCGGTCAGCAAGTCTTCGGTCTCGCGCCGCCCATGGGTTTCCACCAGACCCACCAGCACACGCTGCCCGGCGGCGCGGGCGCGCTGCGCGGCCTGCAGCATGGCAAAGGTTTTGCCCACACCGGCGCTGGCACCAAAGTAGATGCGCAGCTTGCCGCGCGTGCTGGCGAGTGCCTCCGCGCGCAGCTGCGCCAGCAGGGCGTCGGGGTCGGGGCGCTGCGCGTCGGTGGCGTAGCCGGTGTGGGGGGTGGCCAATTCAGGTCTTTGCAAAGGGGTTCAACAACCAGCCTAGCACTGCGCGGGTCTCCGTGCGCGCCCCGGATGTGCTGGCTGTCTCACGGCGCCAACGCATCCAGGGCCAGATTCAGGCGCAGCACGTTCACCACCGGCTCGCCCAGCAGGCCCAGCAGCGGCCGCTCGGTGGCCTGCTCCACCAGGGCCTGCACGCGCTCCGTATCCAGCTGGCGTGCGGCCGCCACGCGGTGCAGCTGGTAGCGGGCGGCGGCCAGGCTGATGTGCGGGTCCAACCCGCTGGCCGAGGCCGTGACCAGGTCCACCGGCACGGCCGCCGTGTTGCTGGGGTCGGCCGCGCGCAGGGCCTGCAGGCGGCCTTTGACCGCGTCGACCAGCGCCGGGTTCAGCGGCCCCAGGTTGGAGCCGCCGGAGGCCAGTGCGTTGTTGGGCTGCGGACTGGTGGCCGAAGGGCGGCCCCAGAAGTGCCCGGGCGCGCTGAAGGCCTGGCCTATCAACGCCGAGCCCACCGGCTTGCCGTCTTGCAGGAGCAGGCTGCCCGCGGCCTGCGCCGGGTACAGGGCCTGGGCCAGGCCGGTGACCAGTAGGGGATAGGCCAGGCCGGTTATCAGGCTCAGAGTGAAGAAGAGAACCAACAAGGGGCGAAGTATCGTTTTCATAGGGGACTTTCGAAGTTCAGACCAGGTGCATGGCCACCAGCAGCAGGTCGATCAGCTTGATGCCCACAAAGGGCACCACCAGCCCGCCCAGGCCATAGAGCAGCAGGTTGCGGCGCAAGAGCAGGGCGGCACCCACCGGCCGGTACTTCACGCCCTTGAGCGCCAGCGGAATCAGCACCACGATGATCAGCGCGTTGAAAATCACCGCCGACAAAATGGCCGAGTTGGAGCTGCCCAGGCGCATCACGTTGAGCGCGGCCAGCTGCGGGTAGGTGCTGACAAAGATGGCCGGGATGATGGCAAAGTACTTGGCCACGTCATTGGCAATCGAGAAGGTGGTGAGCGAGCCGCGCGTCATCAAGAGGGCCTTGCCGGTCTCCACCACTTCGAGCAGCTTGGTCGGGTTGGAGTCCAGGTCCACCATATTGGCGGCTTCCTTTGCGGCTTGCGTGCCGCTGCCCATGGCCACGGCCACATCGGCCTGGGCCAGGGCCGGGGCGTCGTTGGTGCCGTCGCCGGTCATGGCCACCAGGCGGCCCTCGGCCTGGTACTGGCGAATCAGCACCAGTTTGTCTTCGGGCGTGGCCTCGGCCAGAAAATCATCGACACCGGCCTCGGCGGCAATGGCGGCTGCCGTGAGCTGGTTGTCGCCGGTAATCATCACGGTCTTGATGCCCATGCGGCGCAGCTCGCCAAAGCGTTCCTTGATACCGGCCTTGACGATGTCCTTGAGTTCCACAATGCCCAGCACCGTGTTGCCCTCGGCCACGGCCAGCGGCGTGCTGCCGCGGCGCGAGATCTCGGCCGCGGCGGCCAGCACCTCGGCGTGCACCTGCCCGCCCAGCGCCTGCACATAGTGGCGCACGGCTTCCACCGCGCCCTTGCGCAAGTGGCGCTGCGCGCCATCGCCCGCCGTGACGTCCGCGCCGCTCATGCGGGTTTGCGCCGTGAAGGGCACCTCCAGCACAGCTCCGACCAGTGGCGTGGCATGGCCCAGGCGCTGCGCCAGGGCCACGATGCTGCGGCCCTCAGGGGTTTCATCGGCCACCGAGGACTGGGCCGCGCAACGGGCCAGTTGCGCCAGCGTCACGCCCGGGGCGGGCACAAAGGCGCTGGCCTGGCGGTTGCCGTGGGTGATGGTGCCGGTCTTGTCCAGCAGCAGCACATCCACATCACCGGCGGCCTCCACGGCGCGGCCCGAGGTGGCAATCACATTGGCCTGCATCATGCGGCTCATGCCGGCCACCCCCACGGCCGACAGCAGGCCGCCAATGGTGGTGGGTATCAGGCACACCAGCAGGGCCACCAGGGCCGTGATGCTGACCGCGCTGCCCGACTGCGCCGCCTCTACGCTGAACAGCGAGTAGGGCAGCAGCGTGACGGTGACCACCAGAAACACGATGGTGAGGGCCACCAGCAAAATGGTCAGCGCAATTTCATTGGGTGTCTTGCGGCGTTGGGCGCCTTCGACCATGCTGATCATGCGGTCCAGAAACGACTCGCCGGGGTTCACGCCAATGCGCACCAGCAGCCAGTCCGACAGCACGCGGGTGCCCCCGGTGACCGAGGCAAAGTCGCCACCGGACTCGCGCACCACCGGCGCCGACTCGCCGGTGATGGCGCTCTCGTCCACCGTGGCCACGCCCTGAATCACTTCGCCGTCCACGGCAATCATCTCGCCGGCTTCAATCAGCACCACGTCACCCTTGCGCAGGTTTTCGGCCTGTTCCGGAATCCAATGGTGGGTGGGCAGGCCGGTGCTGGCATCCAAGGTTCTTGCCGCTGCCACACTGGCCGGGTCGGTGAGTTTCTTGGCCCAGGTGCTTTGCTTGAGGCCACGCAAGGATGCGGCCTGCGCCTTGCTGCGGCCCTCGGCCAGGCTTTCTGCAAAGTTGGCAAACAGCACGGTGAACCACAGCCAGACGGCTATCGAGAGGATGAACCAGGCCGGTGCCTCACCCTGCCCCTGCAAGGCCTGCAGGCCCAGCAAGGTGGTGAGCAGGCTGCCGATGTAGACCACAAACATCACCGGGTTGCGCCACTGCACAGCCGGGCTGAGTTTGACAAAAGAGGCCTTGATGGCCGGGCCTATCAGCGCCGGGTCCATGAGGGTCAGGGAGTTTCGGGTTTTCATACAGTTTCCCTTTAGTTGCCGGACCACAGCACCAGGTGCTCCACCATGGGCCCCAGGGCCAGGGCCGGCACATAGTTCAGCAGGCCCACCAGCAGCACCGTGCCGATCAGCAGCAACACAAACAGCGGCCCGTGCGTGGGCAAGGTGCCCGCCGTCACCGGCAGGCGCTTCTTGGCCGCCAGCGCACCGGCAATGGCCAGCACCGGCACGATCACGCCAAAGCGGCCGAACCACATCAGCAGGGCCAGCAGCACGTTGTAGAACGGCGTGTTGACCGACAAGCCGGCAAAGGCGCTGCCGTTGTTGTTGGCCGCCGAGCTGAAGGCGTACAGGATCTCAGAAAAGCCATGCGCGCCGGGGTTGGCAATGCCGGCGCGGCCCGCCTCGCTCATGACGGCAATGGCCGTGCCCACCAGCACCAGCACCGGCGTCACCAGAATGGCCACCGAGGTCAGCTTCATCTCGTGCGCCTCGATCTTCTTGCCCAGGTACTCGGGCGTGCGGCCAATCATCAGCCCGGCAATGAACACTGCCAGCATGGCAAACACCAGCATGCCGTACAGGCCACTGCCCACGCCGCCAAACACCACCTCGCCCAGCTGCATCATCACCAGGGGCACCATGCCGCCGATGGGCGTGAGCGAGTCGTGCATGCCGTTGACGGCGCCGCAACTCGCGGCCGTGGTGACCACGGTAAACAGGCTGCTGGCATTGATGCCAAAGCGCGCCTCCTTGCCCTCCATGTTGCCGCCGCTCTGCAGGGCGCTGGCCGTCTGGTCCACCCCTTGCGCGCCCAGCAGCGGGTTGCCCAACTGCTCGGCCGGCGTGATGGCGACCACAGCCAGCACAAACATCACAGTCATGGCCGCCAGCAGGGCCCAGCCCTGGCGCCGGTCACCCACTTCGATGCCAAAGGCAAAGCACAGGGCCGCCGGAATCAGGAAGATGGCCAGCATCTGCAAGAAGTTGGAGAGGGCCGTGGGGTTCTCATAGGGGTGGGCCGAGTTGGCGTTGAAGAAGCCGCCGCCATTGGTGCCCAGCATCTTGATGGCCTCCTGCGAGGCCACCGGCCCCATGGGCAGGGTCTGGTGCAGGGTGCCCACCTCCAGCGTGGCTACCTCCTTGTAGCCCTCGAAGTTCTGGATCACGCCCTGGCCGACCAGGAACACGGCAAACACAATGGACAGCGGCAAGAGCAGCCACAGCGTGATGCGCGTGATGTCCACCCAGAAGTTGCCGATGACAGCGCTGGAGCGCGCGGCAAAACCGCGCACCAGTGCAAACACCACGGCAATGCCGGTGGCCGCAGAAAAAAAGTTCTGCACGGCCAGGGCCAGCATCTGCGTGAGGTAGCCCATGGTGGACTCGCCGCTGTAGCCCTGCCAGTTGGTGTTGGAGACAAAGCTGACGGCGGTGTTGAAGGCCGAGTCGGGTGCCACTGCCAGCATGCCGGCCGGGTTCAGCGGCAGCACGTCTTGCAGGCGTTGCAGGGCATACACCACCAGCACGCCCAGGACGTTAAAAGCCAGCAGCGCCAGGCTGTATTGGGTCCAGCGCATGGACTGCGCGGGCGCGGTGCCGGCCAGGCGGTACAGCGGCGCTTCGGCCGCCTGCATCCAGCGTGGCAAGCGCCCGCTGCTGAGGCGCGCCAGCCACAGGCCCAGCGGCCAGGACAGCAGCAACAGGGTGAACAGAAAGAGGGCCAGCAGGCCCCAGGCAGCGGCGGCCATCAGAACTCCTCGGCGCGAAACAGCGCGTAGAGCAGATACACCAGCAGCAGGAGCGCGAGCAGGCCGCCCGCGCCATAGAGCACGTGCAGCGTATTCATGGCCGCTCTCCTTGCGGGCCTTCCAGTTGGGCCAGAGCCCGCACCATCAGCACCGTGGCCAGCCACAGTCCCACACCCATACCAACATATACCGCATCCATGCTTCACCTCTTTGCAGAAAAGATGCGCTCAGTATGTTTTTCGGGGCGTAAAAGTGTTGTTGAGAATTCGCCGGGCGGTGTAAAAAATGCATAAAGACCGGGCGTGTTCGGTGCCGCTGGCACCCGCGTGGTGCCGGAGGGTCAGCGGTGCAACCGCCGCTTGTGGTGCGTCGCCACGCCGCTCCGGTGCATGGGGCACCACAATGAAGCAAATGATTCAATAAATAAAACATTGATTTAAACGATTCACTGCGCTATCGTTGCCCATCCATTTCAGTGGCTGCGGCAAAGGCACGCAGCAGGCGCAATGGTCCAAGGCCACCGGGTCCCGGTGTTGCCACCTTTGTCAACGTAATCGGGAGTCAACGTTATGAAGTTCAAGAGTTTTGCGGCACGCCTGGTGCTTTCCGTGGCTGCTGTCAGTGGTGCTACCTCCGCATTGGCGGCCGACTGGGTGGTGGGTGCCAACATCGGCAACGTGCCCTGGGAGTTCCAGGACGCAGCGGGCAAGTTTGTCGGCTTCGAGATCGACCTGGTCAACGAAGTGGCCAAGCGCGCGGGCAAGACCGTGCAAATCGAAAACATCCCCTTCAACGGCCTGTTCCCGGCCGTGCAGTCGGGGCGCATCCAGATCGCCGTGTCCTCCATCACCATCACGCCCAAGCGCCTGGAGTCGCTGGCCTTTGCCCAGCCCTACTACGACAGCGACCAGTCGCTCTCGGTCTTGAAGACCACCAAGATCGACAAGCTCGAAGACCTCTCCGGCAAGACCGTGGGCGTGGACACTGCTTCTACGGGCGACATCTACGCCACCGAGAACACCGCCAAGCTGAAGATCGCCAAGATCTCGCGTTACGAAGGCCTGGCCCCCGCCATGCTGGACCTGGCTGCCGGCCGCATCGACGGCTACATCAGCGACATCCCGGCGGTGGAGTACTACATCAAGGACAAGCCCCAGTACAAGGTGGTGGCGCGCATCCCCACCAACGAGCGCTATTCGTTCATGTTTGCCAAGACCTTTACTGACGCCGGCAAGATCAACGACATCCTGACCACGCTCAAAAAAGAAGGCTTTATTTCGGCCACGCACAAGAAGTGGTTTGGCAGCACACCGCCGGATTCGTCCTCCACCGCCCGGGTGATGGACGTGCCCAAGCTCTGATTGACCCACAGAACCAACCCCAAGCCCGCACCGCATGAGCCTGATAGAAACCTTCTTCAACTGGTCGGTGTTCGTGGGTGCCTTGCCCGCCCTGCTGGAGGGGCTGTGGATCACCCTGCTGCTGGGGCTGGTGAGCATTGCGGCGGGTATGGTCTCGGGACTGCTCATGGCACTGGCCCGGCTCTACGGCCCCAAGCCCGTACAGGTGGTGGCGCGCATCTACATTGATGTGCTGCGCTCCATTCCCTTGCTGGTGCTGTTGGTCCTTGTGTATTACGCACTGCCTTTCGTGGGCGTGCGTTTTTCTTCTTTTACGTCGGCGGCCACGGCCATCACGCTGGTGTCCTGCGCCTACACGGCAGAGATTTTTCGCGCCGGCATAGAGGCTATCCCCCGTGGCCAATTCGAGGCGGCTGACGCCATTGGCCTGGGCTTTTTCAGCAGCATGCGCTACGTGGTGTTGCCGCAGGCCATCCGCATCGTCGTGCCGCCCCTGACCAGCAACTGCATCAACGTGCTCAAGGACACGGCCCTGGCCTCGGTGGTGGCCATGCCGGATCTGCTCAAGCAGGCCACGCAGGCGCAAGCCCTGGCGGCCAACCCGACGCCGCTGATTGGCGCGGCGGTGTTGTATTTACTCCTGCTCTTGCCCCTGGTGCGGCTGGTGAGCTATTTTGAAACCAGCCACCGCCAGGCCACGCGCTAGTCCTTCACCGAATCGCGCCATGAAACCCCTGATCGACATCCAAGGCCTGTGCAAATCCTTTGGCGCCGTGGAGGTGCTGCATGGCATCGACCTGTCTGTGCAGAGCGGCGAAGTGGTGGTGGTCATTGGCCCCTCGGGATCGGGCAAGTCCACGCTGATCCGCTGCATCAACCTGCTGGAGGACTACCAGGGCGGCGTCGTGCTGGTGGACAACATCCAGGTGAAGCGCGGCGCCGGTTTGGCGCAGGTGCGTGCCGAGGTGGGCATGGTGTTCCAGAGTTTCAATTTGTTTCCGCACCTGAGCGCACTCGACAACGTGGCCCTGGGGCCGCTGCGCGTGAAGCACCTGGACAAGGACGCAGCGCATGCGATTGCGCGCGACTTGCTGGTCAAAGTGGGCATGGCCGAGCACGCCCACAAATACCCGGCGCAGCTCTCGGGCGGCCAGCAGCAGCGCGTGGCCATTGCCCGCGCCCTCGCCATGGAGCCCAAGGTGATTTTGTTTGATGAGCCCACCTCGGCTCTGGACCCCGAGATGGTGGGCGAGGTGCTGGACGTGATGCAAAACCTGGCCAAGACCGGCGTCACCATGGTCATCGTCACGCACGAGATGGGCTTTGCCCGGCGCGTGGCCGACCGCGTGATCTTCATGGACGCCGGGCGCATCGTCGAGCAGGGCAGCCCCGAGCCCTTTTTCAACGCGCCGCAGGAGCCGCGCACCCAGGCCTTTCTCAAGGCCATCCTCCAACACTGAAACCTATGTCGACCCCCTCTATCGCCCTCAACATGGACCATGTGCGCGCCGAATTCCCGGCCCTGCACAAGGGCTTTGCCTACCTGGACAATGCCGGCGGCTCGCAGGTGCTGCGCCGCGTGGCCGACCGCGTACGCGACTACCTGCTCACCAGCAGCGTGCAGCTGGGCGCCAGCTATAGCCATTCTCAGGACGCGGGTGCCCGCGTACTGGCCGCGCGCCGCTCGGTGGCCACCCTGATCAACGCCGCCCACGACGACGAGGTGGTGATGGGCCCGGCCACCACGGCGCTGATGTTCCAGGTGACGCAGGCCATATTGCCCTCTATTCAAGCGGGCGATGAAATCATCGTCACCAACACCGACCACGAATCCAACATCGGCGCCTGGCTGCGCCTGCAAGCGGCCGGTGCCGTGGTGCGCTTCTGGAATGTGAATCCACAGACGCTGGAACTGGATCTGTCGGATTTGCAGGCCCTGCTGAGTCCAAAAGTGAAATGGGTCGCCATGACGCATGCCTCCAACATCCTGGGCACCGTCAACCCTGTCGCGCAAGTGGCTGCGCTGGCGCATGCAGTCGGCGCGCGCCTGTGCGTGGACGCCGTGGCCTATGCTCCGCATCGCCTGGTGGATGTACAGGCCAGCGGCGCGGACCTGTATGTGTTCAGTTTCTACAAGGTGTTTGGCCCGCACTTTGCCGTGCTCTGGGGGAGGCGCGAGCTGCTGCTGGGTCTGGCCAGCCTGAACCATTACTTCATTTCCAACGACACTATTCCCTACAAGCTGCAGCCGGGCAACGTGAACTACGAGTTGTCGTACGGCTGCATCGGCATCAGCGACTACCTCGAAGACATGGGCGCGCGCCTGGGCGCAGTGGGCAGTGCGCGCGTGAAGATGCAGGCCGCCTTTGATGCCTTTGAAAAACAGGAAGACCTGTTGGCCGAGCAACTGCTCACCTTTTTGCGCAGCAAGCAGAACGTGCGCATCATCGGCCTGCCCGACACGTCAACTGGCCGGCGCGTGCCCACCATCAGCTTCATGGTGGACGGTGTGCAAAGTGAAACCATCGTGCGCCACACCGACCGCTTTGGCATCGGCATCCGCTTTGGCGATTTTTATGCCAAGCGCCTGGTGGAGTTTCTGGGGCTGCAGGACCGGGGTGGTGTGGTGCGCGTGTCCATTGCCCACTACAACACCAGCGCCGAAATTGCCCATTTGATCCGCCACCTGGACGAGGCCATTGGCTAAAGGAGAACCCCCATGGCAAGCCCCACAACCACCACCCTGATCCGCAACGGCCGCATCATCACCGCCAGCGACGACTACACGGCCGACGTGCTGCTGCAGGACGGCCGCGTCCACACCATTGGCCGCGATATCGAGGTCGGCCCCGATGTGCAGGTGGTGGATGCCACCGGCCTGTATGTATTGCCCGGCGGCGTGGACACCCATGTGCACCTGGAAAACGTGATTGGCCAAACGATTACCACCGACACCTTTGCCAGCGGCACCAAGGCCGCGGCCTTTGGCGGCACCACCACCATTGTGGATTTCGCCCTGCAGACCGAACTCGATTCCCCCCTGGGTGCGATTGCCCGCGCACAACGCTCGGCCGAATCCCAGGTGAATGTGGACTACAGCCTGCACGTCATCATCAAGCGCGTGGACGAGCAGGTGCTGCGCGATGTGCGCCACGCCATGCACCACGAGGGCGTGACCAGCTTCAAGATGTTCATGGCCTACCCCGGCGTGATGATGGCCGATGACGCGTCTATTTTTCGCATGCTGCGCCAGGTGGGAGCCGACGGCGGCATGGTGGCGCTGCACGCGGAAAACGGCACCGTCATTGACCTGCTGATCAAGGAGGCGCTGGAGGCGGGCCACACCTCGCCGCGCTACCACGCGCTCACCCGCCCCTCGCTGATGGAGGGCGAGGCCACGCACCGCGGCATCCGCCTGGCCGAGCTGGCGCAGGCGCCGATTTACTTTGTGCACGTGTCCAGCAACGATGCCCTGAAGCACATCGTGAGCGCACGCGCCGAGGGCATACCGGTGTTTGCCGAGACCTGCCCGCACTACCTGCTGTTTGACGATTCGGTGTATGACAACGACGACTTCGAGACCGCCAAGTTTGTGATGACGCCGCCGCTGCGCAAACCCGACGACCAGAAGCACCTGTGGCGTGCCCTGCGCTATGACGACCTGCAGGTGATTGCCACCGACCACTGCCCCTTCTGCATGAAGGAGGGCCACCTGGGCCTGCGCGCCTCCAAGCTGCGCGGCACCAAGAACTTTGCCGAAATCCCCAATGGCGCACCGGGCATAGAGACGCGCCTGGTCAGCTTGTTTGACATTGGCGTGATGCAGGGCAAGCTCTCGCTCAACCGCTTTGTCGAGCTCACCTCCACCACCCCGGCCAAGCTCTTCGGCCTGTTCCCCAAAAAGGGCACGATTGCCGTGGGCAGTGACGCCGACATCGTGCTGTTCAACCCGAACGTGTCGCAGACCATCCACGCCAAGCACCTGCACAGCCACTGCGACCACACCCTGCTCGAAGGCCGCAGCCTGCAGGGTCGCGTTGAAAAAGTGTTTTTGCGTGGCAAGCTGATTGTGGATGGCGCGCACTGGCATGGGCGCGAGGGCATGGGCCAGTTTGTGAAGCGTGGCGAGGTGCGGGCGTTTTAGGCTGCGCGCCTTGCAACAGCAAGCCTTGCCGGTGGTGCGCGCTTTCGCCTTTAGAGGCGCCGCGCTCCTCTATCATCCAGCCATGACCTCAGCCAAACCGAACACGCTGGAGGCCTTGCGCACCCGCATAGGCCAGCAGGGCGAGCAGCTCACCCCGCGCATGCGCGACGCCGCCAGCTACGCCATGGAGCACCCCAACGACATCGCCTTGAATCCGGTGGCAGCAGTGGCCAAACTCTCGGGCATTGCAGCGGCGGCTTTCATTCGTCTGGCGCAGGCACTGGGTTTTGAGGGCTACTCCGATTTGCAGCGCCTGTTCCGCGCCCCCCTGCAGCAGGCCGCCAAACCTACCCACAGCGAGCGCATACGCCACTTTGGCGGCGAGTTGTCGCTGGACCATCCGGAAGACCCTGCCGCCGTGCTGCAGGCTTTCAGCCAGGCCAACATCGTGTCCCTCCAGCACCTGCAGGCCGACGCGGCAGCTCTCCCCTTGAAGCAGGCGATTGCCATGCTGCAGGGCGCGCGCATCGTGCATGTGATGGGCCTGCGCCGCTCCTACGCGCTGGCGGCCTATTTCGCCTACGCCCTCAACCGCGTCAAGCAACCCGCCGTGCACATCACCGCGCAGGGCGGCAGTGTGGCCGAGCAGGCCAGTGTGGCCAACGACCAGGACGTGCTGGTGGCCATCAGCTTCCCGCCCTATGCCGAAGACACGCTCAAGGTCTGTGCGCAGGCCAGGCAGCAGGGCGCGCAACTGCTGGTCATCACCAACGGCGTGCTCAGCCCCTTGGCCAAGAATGCAGACCTGGTGCTGGAGGTGAACGACGCCGAGCTCAAGGGCTTTCGCTCGCTGACCTCGGCCCTGTGTCTGGTGCAAACCCTGGCCATGGGCATTGCCTTTGGCAAGCGCAGCAAGCCCGGAAGGCCCGGCAGGGGCGGCAAGAAGGCAGGCCGTGCAGCTGGCGCCGCCGCCGACAGCGCCGAGCTGCTGGACCTGGGCACCATCGATTGCTGAGCCCCATGTCCCCACAGCCGCGCACCCTCCCCACCGAGCCCCTGACGGCAGCCGCCTTCGCCCCCTTTGGCGACGTGATGGAAGCCCGCGCAGGCATAAAGACCTTTGCCATCAACGAAGGCTTTGCCACGCGCTTCCACGACCTGGCGCAGGTGGATGTGGCCGAGCACGGCGGCACGGTGTGTGTGAGCATTTTCAAAGCGCTGCACCGCACACTGCCCATGCGCCTGAGCGTCATGGAGCGCCACCCGCTGGGCAGCCAGGCCTTTGTGGCCATGGCGGAGCTGCCGTTTCTGGTGGTGGTGGCTCCGGCCACGCCAGAGCTGGACCTGGGCCGAATCCGCTGCTTTCTGGCCAGTCAAGGGCAGGGCGTGAACTATGCCAAAGGGGTCTGGCACCACCCGCTGATTGCGCTGCAGCGCGCCTGCGATTTTTTGGTGATAGACCGCGCGGGCCCGGCGGGGCACGCCAACCTGGATGAGGTGGATGTGCGCCCCGCGGGACTTTGGGTTCGCGCCTGAGGCCGGGCCAACCCAGCCTCTGGGCACCTACCGCTGCAGCCAGGCGCCCGCACTGGCCCAGGCAGCGCACCACCCCGGCAACTGGTCCGCGGGCATGGGCCGCGCAATGCCGTAACCCTGGGCATGGCGGCAGCCCAGGTCGCGCAGGGCCGCACCGTGCTCCAGCGTTTCCACACCCTCTGCCACCACCGCACGGTTGAAGACGCGGGCGAGCTCGATGATGCCGCGCACGATGGCCAGGTCATCGGCGTCCACCAGCATGTCGCGCACAAAGCTCTGGTCGATCTTGAGCGTGTGCACCGGCAGCTGGCGCAAGTAGGTGAGCGAGGAGTAACCGGTGCCAAAGTCGTCCAGCGCAAAGCGCACACCCAGGCGCCTGCAGGCCTGCAAAATATCCACCGCATGCTGCATGTCGCCGATGGCGGCCGTCTCCAGCACCTCGAGTTCCAGCTGTGCCGGGGCCACTTCCGCAAAGCGCGCCAGCGCCTGTTCCAGCCGCTCGCCAAAGCCGGGCTGGGCGAGGTGGTGGGCGCTGATGTTGACGCTCACCTTGAGTGCCATGCCCTCTGCCTGCCAGCGGTGCAATTGGGCCAGCGCACTGTCAATCACCCATTCGCCAAACTGCGCCTCCAGCGCGCTGCCCTGCAGGGCCGGCAGGAACGCGGCTGGTGGCAGCAGGCCACGCACCGGGTGCTGCCAGCGGATCAGGGCTTCGGCGCCCACCACCCCGCCATCCACCAGGTCCACCTGCGGCTGGTAGAAGAGCACAAACTCCTGCCTCTGCAGGGCCGCCTGCAGGCTTTCGAGCAGTTCGCGTTTGCCCTGGGTCACGCGGTCCATTTCGGTGTCAAAGAGCTGGTAGCGGTTCTTGCCAGCCTGCTTGGCCTGGTACATGGCCATGTCGGCGTGGCGCAGCAGGATGTCGGGGTCGGCGTTGTCGCTGGGGTAGAGGCTCACGCCAATGCTGACGGACAGGCTGAGCCGCTGGCCCTCCACCATCACCGTGCGGCTGGCGGCTTCGAGCACGCGCTCGAGTATCTGCGCGCACTCCATGGGAGATGCAATGTCTGACAGCAGCAGCACGAACTCGTCGCCACCCAGGCGGGCCAGCGTGTCATCGGCGCGCAGCACGGTGCACAGGTGCTGCGTCACGCCAATCAGTACCTGGTCGCCCACGCTGTGGCCGAACTGGTCGTTCACTTCCTTGAAGCCGTCCAGGTCCAGAAAGCAGATGGCGGCCGAGCGCCCGCTGCGGTCGGCGCGCAGCAGGCTTTGCTTCAGGCGGTCGGAGAGCAGGCGCCGGTTGGGCAGGTTGGTCAGCGAATCGAAGTGCGCCACCCGTGCCAGCTCGGCCTCGCGCGCCTTGAGCTGGCTCACATCGGTGACGCAGGAGAGGCTGCGCAGCGGTGCGCCGTCGGCATCGCGCTGCAGCTCGGCCGAGATCAGCACGTCCATCACCTGCCCGTCGCGCCGCACCAGCTGGTAGGCCACATTACGGATGGAGCCCGTGCGCTGGAATTCGGGAAAGACGGTGTGCAGGGCAAACTGCGCCGATTCTGCCGTCATGAAGGCGGTGGGCTTTTGCCCGAGCATTTCCTCGCGCGTGTAGCCCAGGGCCTGGGCAAACAGGTTGCTCACACTCAGCAGCGCGCCCTGGGCGTCAATGGAGTACAGCATGGCCGGCGTGGCCTCGTACAGCAGCCGTTGCGTCTGCTCGCTTTCTTCCAGCCGCAGTTGCGCCTCTTTGCGTTCGCTGATGTCCAGGTAGGTGCCAAACATGCGGCGCGCTGTGCCGTCCGGGTTCCATGACTTGACCTGGCCGCTGGAGTGGACCCAGATCCAGTGACCCTGGCTGTGGCGCATGCGGAATTCGCAGTCGTAGCGCCCGGTGAGGTGGGCCAGGTGGGCGGCCACGGCCGCCTCGGTGCGCCAGAAGTCCTCCGGGTGTACCAGCGCCTTCCACTTGTCAAAGCTGACCGGCTGTATGGTGGCCAGTGTCAGGCCCAGGATTTCGGCCCAGCGCGCATTCACCTGCAGCTCGCCCGAGCCCACATCCCAGTCCCAGGTGCCCGCACCGGTGCCATCCAGAATGTCCTGCAGAACACGCAGCTGCTCGGAGCGGTGGCGCATGGGTTTCAATCGGTGCCCGGCGCGGCAGCCACGCACGGCGGGTTGCTGCCGCTGTCGCGTGCGTCAATGATCCATGTGAAAGACACCCTTGCCCTCCCGTGTGCATGCCTGTGGCGTCCATTGTCGCAGGCTTGGGGTGGCGCTCGGCTAAATCTGCACCCGGGTTCCCAATTCGACCACGCAGTTGTTGGGCAGGCGGAAAAAGCCCGCCACGCTGCTGGCGTTGCGCGACATCAAGGCAAACAGGGCCTCGCGCCAATGCGCCATGCCCGCGCCCTTGGTGGGCACCACGATTTCGCGGCTCAGGAAGTAGGAGGTCTCGAACAGGTTGATGGGCAGGCCGCGCGACTGGCACAGGCCCAGCGCCTTGGGGATATCGGGCGTGTTCTTGAAGCCGTAGTTCACCTGCACCGTCCAGAAGCCCGGCGCCAGGGGCTGCACCTGCACCCGCTCACCAAAAGGGATCCAGGGCACGTCGTGGAACACCACGGTGAGGATCAGGTTGCGCTCATGCAGCACCTGGTTGTGCTTGAGGTTGTGCATCAGGGCCTGCGGCACCGTGGCCGGGTTGGCCACCGCGTAGACGGCGGTGCGCGGCACGCGGTGCACGCGGTCCTGCGCCAGCGCGGTGACAAAGGGCAGCAGGTCGGGGTCGTCGTGGCGGATGCTCTCCATCAGCAGCGCGCGGCCGCGCCGCCAGGTGGCCATGACGGTAAAGAGCCCCAAGCCCAGGGCCAGCGGGAACCAGCCGCCTTGCAGGAACTTCAGCGAACACGAGACCACCAGCAACAGGTCGAGTGCCATGAAGACGCCGGTGGCCGCCAGCGCCAGCGGCAGCGGCAAATGCCAGCCGTGGCGGATCACGAAGAAGGTCAAGAGCGTGGTGATCAGCATGGTGACGGTGACCGCAATGCCGTAGGCCGAGGCCATGGCCGACGAGCTGCCAAAGCCAAAGACCGCCAGCAGCACGGCAGCCAGCAGCAGCCAGTTCACGCCCGGCATGTAGATCTGGCCGGCCGCCTTGGCCGAGGTGAAGTGCACCTGCATGCGCGGCAACAGGCCCAGCTGGATGGCCTGGCGCGTCATGGAGTAGGCGCCCGAGATCACCGCCTGCGAGGCAATCACCGTGGCCACCGTGGCCAGCGCCACCGCAGGCAGCAGCCATTCCTGCGGGAACATGCGGTAGAACGGGTTCTCCAGCGCCGAGGCATCACGCATCAGCAGCGCGCCCTGGCCCATGTACTGGATGGCCAGCGCGGGCAGCACCAGGCCCATCCAGGCGATGCGGATGGGGCGCTTGCCAAAGTGGCCCATGTCGGCATACAGGGCCTCGGCGCCGGTGAAGGCCAGCACAATCGCCCCCACCGCCACAAACACATGCCAGCCCTGTGCCGACAAAAAGCGCAGCGCCTCCAGCGGGTTGAGCGCGGCCAGAATCGCCGGTTGCTGCGCAATCTCCTCCAGGCCGGTGAGGGTGAGCACCGCAAACCAGGCCAGGATGATGGGCCCGAACAGCCGGCCCACCACCCCGGTGCCAAAGCGCTGCATGCCAAACAGCGCCACCAGCACGGCCGTACAAATCGGCAGCACATAGGGCTTGAAGGCCGGGGTGGCCACCTCCAGGCCCTCCACCGCGCTGAGCACCGAAATCGCCGGCGTGATGACGCTGTCGCCATAAAAGAGCGCGGCGCCAAACACGCCCACCAGCAGCAGCACCGTGCGCCGGGTGGCGGTGCTGCCTGCCGCCTGGGCCGCCAGCGCGGTGAGCGCCATGATGCCGCCTTCGCCGCGGTTGTCGGCGCGCAGGATCAGCATCACGTACTTGAGCGTGACCACCATCATCAGGCCCCAGAAGATGGTGGACACCACGCCCACCAGGTGCTGGGCATCCAGCGGTATGCCCAGCTCCGGGTTGAAGACTTCCTTCATGGTGTAGAGCGGGCTGGTGCCGATGTCGCCGTACACCACACCCAGCGCCCCCAGGGTGAGTGCCGCCACGCTGTCCCTGCCCGTGTGCGCTGCTGCCTGCGTGGCCGCCGGTGCGCTTGCCTGTGTTGCCATGTTCGTGTCCCGAAATCCGTAAGCCTTGACTGTGGCCGGGGTGGCATCAGGAACACATAAGGACCTGGAAGGGAAGCCGTTTGAAGTCAAAGACACGCGGGACTCAGGCCGACGTGGCACTCAGCGTCGTCCGTGTCCCCCGCCCCTGCGGGGCTCCTCCTTTACCTACTGGCGCTGAGCGCCACGCCGTCCTGAGTCTGCAGGGTTTGTTGGTATGCCAATGCCCTTCAGTCATTGCGCGCCAACCGCGCCGGCAGAGGCCTCCACCAAAGCGGCCTGGCAAGGACTCCTAACGCGGCAATGGCGAGAACCTGGTTTGCTCCTGCAGACGGACTCAGGCAGCGGCCAGGCGGTAGCCCACACCGGTTTCGGTCAGCAGGTGGCGCGGCTCGGCCGGGTCGCGCTCGATCTTGGCGCGCAGCTGCCCCATGTACAGGCGCAGGTAGTGCGTGTGCGCGGTGAACTCCGGGCCCCAGACGTCGCCGAGCAGCTGGCGGTGCGTGACCACCCGGCCCGCACTGCGCACCAGCCGTGCCAGCAGATTGAATTCGGTGGGCGTGAGGTGCAGGGTCTGCCCCTGGGCCTGCACCGCGCGGGTGGCCAGGTCGATGTGCAAATCGTCCAGGTCGTGGCGGGTTACCGCCGCGGCCAGCGCCGTACCCCGGTGGCGCAGCGCCACGCGGATGCGTGCCAGCAGCTCGCCCACGGCAAAGGGCTTGGTCAGGTAGTCGTCGGCACCGGCATCCAATGCCTGGATTTTCTGTGCCTCCTGGTGGCGTGCCGACACCACCAGGATGGGCAGGGTGTGCTGCTTGCGGATGTGCTGCACCAGCTCCAGGCCGTCGCCGTCGGGCAGGCCCAGGTCCAGCAGCACCACATCGGGCAGGCTGTGCTGCAAGAGGGCACGGGCTTCGCTCAGGGACACGGCGGTCTGCACCTCGAAGCCCTCTACGCCCAGGCTGGCTTGCATCATGGCGCGGATCTCTCGGTCGTCTTCCACCACCAGGAGGCGCAGGCTCATGGCAACTCTCCTTGGGGTTGCTGCGGGTTCACGGGCAGGCGCAGGGTGAAGCAGTTGCCGCCACTGGGGCGCTGGGTGAGCGTGAGCGTGCCGCCATGCACCGTGGCAATGGCACGGCACAGGGCCAGGCCCAGCCCGGCGCCGCGTGCCCCGTTGGCGCCGCCCTGGTCGCCGCGCGCATAGGGCCGAAAAATCTGCTCCTGCAGGGCCGCGCTGATGGGCGTGCCGCGGTCTTTCACGCGCACCTGCATCTCGCTCGCCAGCTCGGCGGGCGTGGCCTGCACCTGCAACACAATCGGGCCCGGGCTGTACTGCAGCGCGTTGTCCAGCAGGTTGCTCAGCAGCTGGGCAATCAGCACCGGGTCCACCTCGATCAACGGCAGGCCCTTGGGCACCTGGGCGCTGATACGGTGGTTCTGGTCGCGCAGGCGCATGCGGCCCAGCACCGCGCCCACAATTTCCTCCATCGATTCCCAACCGCGTTGCTGGGGCGCTGCGGCCTGAGCCACCTGCGTCATTTGCACCAGCTGCAAGGTGTTTTCGGTGAGGTTGGAGAGGTAGGCGGCTTCGCTGGCAATGCTGCCCAGCAAGCGCGCACGCTCGGCCGCACCCAGTTTGTCGCCCTGGCTTTGCAGGGCCGAAGCAGCCCCCACCACGGCTGCCAGCGGTGTGCGCAGGTCATGCGAGACGGCAGCCAGAAAGGTGCTCTGGATCTGCTGGCGGTGCACCTCGGCCTGCGAGGCCAGCATGGCGTCTGCCATGCGGATGCGCGACAGGCTTTGTGCCAGCAGGGCGCACAGGGCCTGTGCATGTTCGCGCCCCACGCTGTCGACGGCACTGATGTTTTCAATGCACACCGCGCCCTCCACCTGGCCTGCGCTGCCCATGGGCACATACCAGGCGTTCAGGCCCGGCCAGCGCCCGGTGCCAGGCCCCAGGGTGGCGGCCTCGCGGATGCAGCTGTGCAGGCCGTCTTTTACCTTGGCCAGCGTGGCCAGGCCGCCATCGAGCGTGCCATCGGGGCGCAGGATGGCCAGGGTGTTGGGGCCATCAAAGCGGGCGTCCAGTGCGGCCTGGCCCAGTGCCACCACCGCGTCTGCGGTGGTCGTGCCAGCCAGTTCGCTGGCCAGCGCCTGCAGCTGCTCTGCCCGTTGCGCACTCTGGCTGGCCAGCAGGGTTTCGCGGCGCAGCCGGGCCGCCAGGTGGCTAATGGCCAGGGCCACCACCAGCATGGCCAGCAGGGCGATCAGGTGTTCCTGGCTGTCCACCGCAAAGGTGAAGCGGGGCGGCACAAAAAAGAAATTGAAGGCGGTCACGGCCGCCACCGCGCACACCACCGAGGGCAGCGGTGGCAGCGCATACGAGGCCAGCACCACGGCCAGCACATACAGCATGGCCTGGCTGGTCAGCGAGATGCGCTGGTCCAGCGCCAGGCCGCCCAGGGTGGCGGCGGCGATCAGGGCTGCGACCAGGCCCCAGGTTCTGAGCTTCTGGTGCAGGGGTGCGCTGCGCTGCGGTGGCGTGCTGGGCGTGGGCATGGGCTCAGCGTAGCACTGGCAGTATCAGGATTGCATCAGGAACCGCGCACGGTGCGCCGGGTGCGCGCATTTGAAACTTGCGCGTGTGCTTGCTAAGCTTTGCAATGTCCCGGCTATCCCAAGGAGCGTGGCATGGCGAACTACCCGGTTCTGGAAGAAAACGGTTTCTGTGTTTCAGTCACGGCGCACAAGGAGCCCACGCGGCGCTGGCGCAGCTGGATCACGTTTGAGCGCGGGCGCGATTTTGCCCGGCTCAAAGCCCACACCGGTGCGCCCGTGCGCGTGCCCAATGATTACCCCAGTGAAGCCATGGCGGTGCAAGCCGCCTATGACCATGCGCGCAAACTGATCGCCCGTGAGCTGGAACAGCACCTGGAACAGCACCCGGCCCCGCGCCGCCTGGAGCCGCACTGAAGCGCCACGCAAGCTGCAGGCACCACCACCATGGCACAGAATTTTGGCATCACCGTGCCCGCGCCCCACGCGGGCCTGCCCCACCGCGCGCCGGTGCGCTACCTGGTGGTGATTGATTCGGGTAGTGGCATGGTGGCACGCCTGTTTCTGGCCAACCGCGAACTGGTCAACGAGTTCGATGCTTCTGCGCCTGAGGTGGCCAATGCGGTGGCGGGTCTGAAGCCCGTACCCGGTGCGCTGGGGCCGGAGTGGGACCAGGCGCTACGCGCCCACAGTCTGCTGGAGCGCGTGGGCGCGCAGGTCTACACCCTGGCGGCCTGAAGGCCTAAAAAGTTTCCCACTCGTCGTCGCTGGCCGCTGCTTGGGGTGCGGGCTTGGGCGCCGCAGCCATGCTGGCGCCCGATGGTTTCGGCAGGGCTTTGGGTGCGGCCTGGGCCATGCTTTTGGCCATGGGTTTGGCCACCGTTTTGGCGGCGGCCTTGGCCGGGGCCTGCAGCGGCCTGTGCGGGCTTGCGCCCAGTGCGGGCCGTGCCTTGGGGGCTTCGATGCTGCGGCGCGGGCCAGCGGCCAGGGGCAGCGGCGCTGGCGCACGCCGGGGCGTCGCATCCGCTACCCGCAAGGGCGCCGGCTGCGCGCGCGGGTTGCCGTCCAGCCGGAACACCGACACCGTGTTCACCAGCTCGCCCGCCTGCGCCTTCAGGCTGCTGGCGGCGGCGGCAATTTGCTCCACCAGGGCGGCGTTTTGCTGCGTGGTGCGGTCCATTTGCGTGACCGCCTCACCCACCTGCGCCACCCCCATGGACTGCTCGTTGCTGGCCGCGCTGATCTCGCCCATCATCACCGTGACCTGGCGGATGGAGGTGACCACCTCGCTCATGGTGGTGCCGGCCTCGTCCACCAGCGCGGTGCCCTGGCTCACGCGGTCCACGCTGGCGTTGATGAGCTGCTTGATTTCCTTGGCCGCCTCGGCACTGCGCCCGGCCAGGGAGCGCACCTCGCTGGCCACCACCGCAAAGCCGCGCCCCTGTTCACCGGCACGTGCCGCCTCCACCGCTGCGTTGAGCGCCAGGATGTTGGTCTGGAAGGCAATGCCGTCGATCACCGCAATGATGTCGGAGATCTTGCGCGAGGAGGTGTTGATTTCCTTCATGGTGTCCACCACCCGGCCCACCACATCGCCACCGCGCGCGGCCACGCTGGAGGCGGTGGCGGCGAGCTGGTTGGCCTCGCGTGCGCTGTCGGCGTTGTGTTTGACCTGGGCGCTGAGCTGCTCCATGGAGGCGGCGGTTTGCTGCAGCGCGCTGGCCTGCTGTTCGGTGCGTGCACTCAGGTCGTGGTTGCCCTGGGCGATTTCGCTGCTGGCGGTTTCCACCCCCTCGGAGCCGCGGCGCACATTGGCCACCACGCCCGAGAGGTTGTGCCGCATGGCTTCGAGCGACCGCAGCAGCTCGGCCATTTCGTCAGAGCCGTGGGCCTGCAGCGCATGCGTCATGTCACCGCCTGACATCTCCTTGGCAACCCGCACCGCATCAGCAATGGGGCGGGTGATGGCACGCGAAATCAGCACGGCCAGCACGGCGCCAATGGCCAGGGCCGCGGCCAATGCGCCAATCACAGTGACCTTGCCAGTGGCCACCACAGCCTGGGTTTCGGCCCAGACTTTTTCGGACTCCCGGGTGTTGAACTCGCGTATGGTTTCCATGTCGGCCATGGCAGCCAAAAAGGGCTTGCCCACCTGGTCCTTGAACATGTCCTCGGCCATGCTGGCGTTGTTGACGCGGGACAGTTCCAGCATTTTTTCACCGGCGGCGTACATGGCTTCGCGGTTCTTCCTGGAGCTGGCATAGGCCTGCGCCTCCACCTCGGAGGTGAATGTCGCGCTGGCCTTGGCATCCAGCGCGTCGATTTGCTTGCGCATGTCGGTGATCTGGGCTTCCTGCAGCTTTTTGACTTCGGGGTCGGAGGCCAGCAGGTGCAAGGCCTCGGCGCGGCGTATGCCGTTGAGCAGCCCGCTCAGCACGCCCGTGTACTGGATGCTGGGCAGGTTGGTGGTGGCGATTTGTTCGGTCTTCACCGAGAGCCGTGACAGCTGGGTCAGTGCCAACGCGCCCAGCAACAAGGTGAGGGCCAGCACGCTGGCAAATCCGAGGGCAAGCTTGGTGCTGATTTTCAGATGGGTGAGGTTCACAGGGGGAGGCCTTCCGGATTGCCAAAGGGCATAGTTTCAACGACGAACTAATGCTAGGTGTTTATGCTCTCGACCCGCCAAGGGTTATCCCTGCAGCAGCGTTCTTTGCATGGGATACTGGTGCGAAATCCATCTGTCTTTCACCCTCATACGCACATACCCCATGAACCTCGTATCCCTTGGCCAAAGCGAGCTGAAAGTCACCCCCATTTGCCTGGGCACCATGACCTTTGGCGAGCAGGTGACTGAAGCCGACAGCCAGGCCATCCTGAGCCGCTCGCTGGAGCGCGGCGTGAACTTCATCGACAGCGCCGAGATGTATGCCGTGCCGCCGCGCGCCGAGACCTTTCAGCTCACCGAAAAAATCGTCGGCAACTGGCTCGCCAACCACCCGGGGGCACGCGACAAGCTGGTGCTGGCCACCAAGGTGGCTGGCCCTTCGCGCGGCATGCCCTGGATTCGCGGCGGCAGCCCGGATCTCACCGGCGCCGACATCATTGCCGCCTGCGAGGGCAGCCTCAGGCGCCTGCAGACCGATGTCATTGACCTCTACCAGATCCACTGGCCCACGCGCAATGTGCCCATGTTTGGCGGCCTCTATTACGACCCCGCCAAAGACAACGCAGCACTTACTTCGATGCACGCGCAGCTCGAAGCCATGCAGACCCTGGTGCGTTCGGGCAAGGTGCGCGCCATTGGCCTGTCCAACGAAACCCCGTATGGCGTGCACGAGTTTGTGCG
Source organism: Comamonadaceae bacterium (assembly GCA_947374485.1). Classification (GTDB taxonomy): domain Bacteria; phylum Pseudomonadota; class Gammaproteobacteria; order Burkholderiales; family Burkholderiaceae_C; genus Allorhodoferax. The sequence continues at coordinate 33,228 of CANCCF010000007.1, forward strand.
CCTGGCCGAGCAGCACGGCCTGCCGCGCATTGCCACGGTGCAAAACGTCTACTGCCTGATCAGCCGCGCACTCGAAAACGGCCTGGACGAAACCATGCAACGCCTGGGTGTCTCGCTGCTGGCCTATTCGCCACTGGGCTTTGGCCTGCTCACCGGCAAGTACGATGCCTCGGGCACCACGGGTCCGGATGCCCCGGCCGAGGGCCGCATTGCCAAGTACGAGTCCATGCGCAAACAGCGCTGGGGCCGTGCCGAGTCGCTGGCGGCAGCGCGCCGCTACAACGCCCTGGCACGTGAATACGGCCTCACACCCACGCAGATGGCGCTGGCCTTCTGCTACACCAAGTGGCAGGTGCGCAGCACCATCATCGGCGTGACCTCGGTGGCGCAGCTCGATGAAAACCTCAACGCCTGGGGCACCACGCTGCCGCAGGAGCTGCTGGCCAAAATCGACGCTGTGCGCTGGGAGATCCGCGACCCTGCGGCCTGATGCACGCAAAATCGGGCCATGGCAAAACACGTTTCTGAGACCCCGGCCACCCAGCTGCTCAAGGCCCGCAAGGTGGTCTTCACCGAGCACCCCTACGAGTACCTGGAGCATGGCGGCGCGCAGCACAGCGCCGAGGTGCTGGGGCTCGATCCCTTCATGGTGGTCAAGACGCTGGTGATGCAGGACCAGGACGCCAAGCCCCTGCTGGTGCTGATGCACGGCAACCGCAAGGTCTCCACCAAGAACCTGGCGCGCCAGATTGGCGCCAAGTCGGTGGAGCCCTGTGCGCCCGAAGTGGCCAACCGCCACAGCGGTTACCTGGTCGGCGGCACCTCGCCCTTTGGCACCCGCCGTGCCATGCCGGTGTACATCGAGGAGAGCATCCTGGCGCTGCCGCGCATTCTCATCAACGGCGGGCGCCGGGGCTACCTGGTGGGGCTGGCGCCACAGGTCTGCGTGGAATTGCTGGCGGCAAAGCAGGTACAGTGCGCGCTGGCCGATGAGCTGCGGCCTGATTGACTGGCTCAAAGGAGAACCTGGTTTGGAATGGATTGCATTGGTATACCCCGTGTTGGCCACGCTTGCGGCGTACGCCATCGGGTCGCTCTCGTTTGCGGTGATCGTCAGCCAGGCCATGGGTCTGAATGACCCGCGCACCTACGGCAGCAAGAACCCCGGCGCCACCAATGTGCTGCGCTCGGGCAGCAAGGCTGCGGCCATCACCACGCTGCTGCTGGACGCGCTCAAGGGCTGGGTTCCGGTGGTGTTGGTCACGTGGTTTGGCAAGCCCTATGGGCTCGAAGAGGGCACGCTGGCGCTGGTGGCGCTGGCGGCTTTTCTGGGCCACCTGTACCCGGTGTTCTTCCGCTTCAAAGGCGGCAAGGGCGTGGCCACTGCGCTGGGCGTGATTGTGGGCATCAGCCCGCTGCTGGGCCTGGCGGTGCTGGCCTCTTTTGTGATCGTGGTGTTCTTTTCGCGCTATGTTTCGCTGGCCTCGCTGGTTGCAGCGGTGTTTGCGCCGGTGTACTACGTGTTTGGCGACGGCCTGGCCTGGTTCTCCGACAACCGCGTGGTGCTGGTCCTGGCGGTGATGGCGGGCCTTTTGGTGTGGCGCCACGCCGGCAACATCAAGCGCCTCATCGATGGCACGGAGTCGCGCCTGGGGCAAAAGAAAGCGCCCTGAACAGGCGCCCTGTAAAAGCGCCCTTACAACGCTGCCGTGGCCTCCAGCCCCAGCGACAAAATCTGGTAATGGTTGAGCTGTGCCCGCACGCCCGAGGCAGGCAGAGCGGAGCGGATGGAGGGGGCGCCCAGCGCCGTGGCATGCAGGCGCGGTGCGCCCAGCAGCTGGCCATCGGCCGCACCCACAATGGCCACAAAGGGCAGGTTGGCGCGGGCACTGCGGCGCAGCACCACACCCAGCTCATCGGAGTCCATGCGCACAAAGGTGCCCGGTGGGCACAGGCCCACCACGCGCATCAGGGCGTGGCCGATTTCGTCACTCCGGGCCGAGCTGTTGGCCATCACGCTGCGGGCCGATTCGGTGGCGCTGCGCCCGGCGCGTGACAGGCGCGGGCTGATCATGGCGGCGTAGCGGTCGACCAGCTTCAGGATGCGCGTCAGGCGCACGGTCACGGTGGCTTCGGCAAAGTCGCCCGCGTCCACACGGGGGTCATGGTGGGCGCCCACAATTTCCAGCCAGTCTTCATCGCTCACACCCAGATTGCCCAGCAACATGGCACCTTTGACCGGGTGCAGGCGGATCATTTCCTGCTGCACTGCGCTGGGCTTGTCGCTCTGGTTGGCCAGCACGTCCTGCATTCCGGTCATGGCCACGTTCATGGTCAGGGCTGCGCGCACCAGGCTGTCGCGCTCACGGGCGGCGAGCTTGAGCTCACGCGCCATCAGGTGGCACAGAACGGAGCACACCAGTGCGTGCGAGGCGCTGTAGCCCACAGGCGAATTGCTGGCGAGCTGGAACAGCAGGTAGAGCCCGGCATCGGGGTCGCGCTGCATGAGCGCCTGCATCCAGCGGTCGTACTGCACCACGCGGTGGGCAAACTGCTGGGTGTGCTCGGGATTGCCCAGAATGATGCCCAGGCCCGACTCCAGGTCTGCCCAGGCCGCCAGCAGGTCTTCGTATTCGTTTTCGTCTTTGACGGACATGGCAGGGTTGTTGGCTGTTCGCATGCAGTGGATCAATAGCGCTTTTCGAGCACCATCTGGTCGTTGGTCCGGGTCATCTGGAAGCGCTGCAACAGGCTGTTGCCCAGCAGCACATAGGGCATGGCCCCAGCCGACACGACCGAGTCTACGTCGTACACCAGCACATCGCCCAAGCGCACCGTGGCCAGCTTGACGCGCCAGGCAGACACCAGGCCATTGGCCGTGCTCATCTGCACGCGCTGGCCGCCCTGGTAGTTCAGGCCCACGCGCTGCGCCTCTTCCACACTCAGCGACACCATCGAGGCGCCGGTGTCCACCACCATGGGCACCGTCTTGCCGTTGATCTGCCCCTGTGTCACAAAGTGTCCGCCGCTGCCCGCGCTGAGTACCACACGGGTCGCAGCATCACCGTTGGCTGCAGCGCGGCCCACCATGGCCGGCGCATCGCCCACCCGCAGCTTGTGGCGTTTGCCGCCTATTTCCAGCACGGCCTCGTCCCCCGTCGTGGAGAGCACGCGCACACCTTTGTAGGCCTCGCCCGTGGCCACGCTCTTGGGTGCCGCGCCATCCACGATCAACAAGGCCCGCCCACCCAGCATGCCCACCAGGTCGACGGTCTGCGCCTGCAGGGGCTGCACCACCAGCAGTGCCAGCAGGGCACAGGTGGGCAGGGTAGCAGGCGTCAAAACGGACCCTAGTCGCGGAAGTTGTTGAAGCTCAGGGGCACGTCGGGCACCTCTTTTTTGATCAGCGCCATGGCCGCCTGCAGGTCGTCACGCTTGGCGCCGGTGACGCGCACCGCATCGCCCTGGATGGCGGCCTGCACCTTGATCTTGCTGTCCTTGAGCAGGCGCTGGATTTTCTTGGAGACCTCGACCTCGATGCCGTTGCGGATCTTGATGACCTGCTTGACCTTGTCGCCACCGATCTTCTGCACATCGCCCTTGTCCAGAAAGCGCACGTCCACATTGCGCTTGGTCAGCTTGTTGTGCAGCACCTCGAGGATTTGCTGCAGCTGGAAATCGGCGTCGCCAATCAGCGTGACTTCCTTGTCCTTGAGCTCGATGCTGGCGGAGGTGCCCTTGAAGTCAAAGCGCGTGCCGATTTCTTTCGCGGTGTTGTCCACACCGTTTTTTACTTCGGTCAAATCGGGTTCGCAAACGGTGTCGAAAGAGGGCATGGGGTACTCGAAAAAAGCAGTGAGACAATCCGCCCATGTTAGTCGAGAAAAACATCCCGCTCCAGCCACTCAACACCTTCCACATCGTGGCCCGGGCGCAGAGTCTGGTGCGTATCCGCTGTGAGGCCGACCTGCTGGCCGTGCTGGCCGACCCGCAACTGGCCGATACCCGCATGTTTGTGCTGGGTGGCGGCAGCAACATTGTGCTCACTGGCGACGTCAAGCCGCTGGTGCTGAAGGTGGAGATTGCAGGCAGGCGGCTGGTGCAGACTACCGACAGGCACTTCATCGTGGAAGCCGGTGCCGGTGAAAACTGGCACGACTTCGTGGCCTGGACGCTGGCCCAGGGCTGGCCCGGGCTGGAGAACATGGCCCTGATTCCGGGCACCGTGGGGGCCTCGCCGGTGCAGAACGTGGGCGCCTATGGTGTGGAGCTGCAGGATCGTTTTGAGTCGCTGGACGCCATGGACCTGCAAAGCGGCGAAGTCTTCACCCTGAACGCCGCGCAGTGCGCCTTTGGCTACCGCGACTCGGTCTTCAAACACAGCAGCGGGGGTGCGCCGCATCAGGCCCTGGGCCTCAAGGGCCGGGCGCTGATTGTGCGCGTGCGCTTTGCCCTGCCCAAAGTCTGGAAGCCGGTACTGGGCTATGCCGACCTGGAAAAGAAAATGGCCGGGGAGCAGTGCCCAACCCCCACGGCGCAGCAGGTCTTTGACTGGGTTTGCGCCATTCGCCGCGCCAAGTTGCCCGACCCGGCCGTGATTGGCAACGCAGGCAGCTTTTTCAAAAACCCCACCGTCAGCCCCGAGCAGTGCGCCGACATCATTGCACGCGACCCCAAGGTGGTGCACTACCGCCTGGCCGATGGTGCTGTCAAGCTCGCCGCCGGTTGGCTGATTGATTCCTGCGGCTGGCGCGGCAAATCGGTGGGGCAGGCCGGGGTCTATGAAAAGCAGGCGCTGGTGCTTGTCAACCGGGGTGCGGGCAGCAACGGACTGGGGGCCACGGGTGGCGAGGTGATGACGCTGGCGCGGGCCATACAGACCAGTGTCTATGAACGCTTTGGCATTATGCTGGAGCCCGAGCCGGTGGTGCTGTAGCACCGCAAGCCAGGCAGCGGCACGGCCCTTGCGTGCGTTGGCAGAAGGCCTTTGTTTTGACGTACCTATCGCACGCACACTACAGTCATCCCATGAAAAATGTTCTGGTTCTGGGCGGTACCGGCTTTGTCGGCACCCACGTCTGTGAAAAGCTGGTGCGTGCCGGCCACACGGTCACCGTGGCCACGCGGCGCTGGGCCCACGCGCAGGACGTGCTGCACCTGCCCTTTGTCACCGTGCTGGAGCTCGATGTGCACGACGCCGCAGCCCTGGCGCAGGCAGCGCAGGGGCACAGCGCGGTGGTCAACCTGGTGGCCATCCTGCACGGCAATCCGGCAGCCTTTGAAAAAGTCCACGTGGCGCTGCCACAAAAAATTGCCGCCGCCTGCGCCAGCGCGGGGGTGGAGCAGCTGGTGCACATCAGCGCCCTGGGGGCTGATGCGAACAAGGCAGAGTCTCTGCCCTCCCAGTATCTGCGCAGCAAGAGCCGGGGCGAGGCGGTGCTGCTGGGCGCCTGCCGCCAGCTGGCGCTGACCATCCTCCGGCCCAGCGTGATCTTCGGTGCGGGCGACAAGTTCCTGAACCTGTTTGCCAGCCTGCAAAAGGTTTTTCCGGTGATGCCCCTGGCCGGTGCCGAGGCGCGCTTCCAGCCGGTGTGGGTGCAAGACGTGGCCACGGCGGTGGTGAAAAGCCTGGAGCGCGAAAGCCCCGGCGCCGTGACGCTGGAGGCCTGCGGTCCGGAGGTGTTTACGCTCAAGCAGCTGGTGGAGCTGTCGGCCCGGTTGGCCGGTGTGAACCACGGCCAGGGCCGCCCCGTCATCCCCTTGCCGCATTGGGCGGGTGTGCTGCAGGCCCGGCTGCTCGAGCTCAAGCCCGGTGCGCCGCTGATGAGCCGCGACAACCTGGCCTCGATGCAGGTGCCCAATGTGGCCACACCGGGCCTGCCGGGGCTGCAAAGTCTGGGCATACAGCCCGCAGCGTTGCAGCCTGTGGCGCGCGACTACCTGTCGGCGGGCGCGCCCTGGCATGACCTGCTGGGCGTGCGCCTGCGATCCCACTGGCGCTGAAACGGGGCGGTGCCGCAGCCCTGCGGCTTTTGACTTAAATCGGCGGGCGTGCCTAGAATTGAACCTTCAAACATACATTGAAGGTGCGCCATAGTTGCCATTTCACAGGTTCTGGGCATTTTCCTTTTCGTCTACGCCCCGTTTGCCGTGGCACAAATACCGGTGGCGGGCTTCCCCATACCGGGCCATATCGAAAGCCCGACCAAGGGCCATTTTGTCGAACTGACGTTGGCCATTGCCAAAGAGGCGGGCCTCGATCTCGACATCCAGATATCCCCACCCCCCCGCGCCATCGAGAGCTTCATGCAGGGCAAGAGCCGCATCCTGTTCCCCGCGCTCGATGTCTTCTTTGCCGCCGGGCAGCCCATCGTGCGAACCCGTGGCAGCTTCAACTGCAAGGACGATTTTGTCTTCACCAAAAAGGGCATGCCCTTCCACCGCACGCTCGACGCGCTCAAGGGCAAAGCCGTGGGCCTGACGCAGGGCTACCCGTATGTGAAAGAGGTGGTGGAGCGCCGCGACATCGGCTTCGAGATGGCGCAGAGCGACGAGGCCAATGTGGAGAAGCTGATGAAGGGACGGCTGGATGCCTTTGTGGTGGAGAAGGCCTCGGGCACACGCGCCTTTCAAAACGTGAACGCCTTTGCCGACATGCAGGTGGACTACAAGCAGCCGGTCTCCCGCCAGGACGTGTACTGGGCCTTTGAAAACAGTGATGAGGGCCGGGTGCTGGCGCAGAAATTCGACAAGGCGCTCTTTGCGCTCTACAAGCGGCCCGATTTTTACCAGCGCTTCAAGGTGGGCGTGATAGACCCGCTGGGCTGCAAAAAACCAGGCGCATAGCCCTTTGGCCACCGACGCCGCGCCGCCGGTATCGCTGGCACCACTTGCGTCCCGGGCGCCCGGTGCGCGGCCGCTGCGCCAGCTCTTTCTCAAGCGCCTGCTGCTGGCCTACCTGTTGTTTGTGGCGGTGGTCACCGGCCTGCAGCTCTACCTGGAGTACGGCCGCCTGCGCCAGGAGGTGCACAGCACGCTGGAGTACCTGGTCAAAACCAGCGCACCCAGCGCCGAGACCGCCTTGTGGGACGTGCAGCGGCCGCTGTTGAAGTCCATTGCGCAGGGCCTGAGCGGGCACCCGCTGGTGGCCTTTGTGCAAGTCCTTGACGAAGATGGCCGGGTGGAAGTGGCGCTGGGCCAGCCCGACCCGGCCGCCAGCCACGACACTTTTCTCTCAGTGGCCATGCCGCTGACCCACCGCAATTCTTCCAATCTGCAGCAGCAGGTGGGCACCTTGCGGGTGGCCTCCAGCCACGCCATTGTGTGGGCGCGCCTGGCCTCGGTGGGTGCCAGTGTGGGCTTGTCGATTGCGCTGCAAATGGTGTTTCTGGGCGGCATTGTGCTGCTCTTGGTGCAGTCGCTCATGGTGCGCCCCTTGACCCGCTTTGCGCGCGCGGTGTCAGGCATGGCAGAGGCCGGTGTGGGCCAGCCGATGGCCGTGGAAGTGGCCGCCAGCCTGGAGATGCACACCCTGCAAAGCGGCTTCAACCAGCTGCTGGCGCAGGTGGCACACAGCCAGCGCGTCATCGCCAGCCAGAATGCCGACCTCGAGCTGCGCGTGCAGGAGCGCACCCGCGCCCTGAATGAAAACCAGGCCCATCTGCAAACCATTTTTGAGCATGCCAGCAACGGCATCTTCTTTGCCGACACCAGTGGGCGCCTGCTGCGCTTCAACAGCCGCTTCACCGACATGCTGCAACGCAAGCCAGAGCAGTGCCAGGCGCACGACTTTCTGGACTTTTCACACCCCGAAGATTGGCCGCAGGAAAGCGAATGCCGCAAGCAGTTGCTGCGCGGTGAACTCGACTCCTACCGGCTGGAGAAGCGCTACCTGGATGGCCGCGCACAGGTGCTGTGGGTCGATGTGGCGGTGACCGCCATCCGCGACGAGGGCGACCGCCTGGTCAACCTGGTGGGGGTGGTGGTGGACGTGTCCGAGCGGCGCCAGGTGGAGCAGGCGCTCTTGGAGGCCAAGCAAAGGGCCGAGGACGCCACCCGCGCCAAGAGCGATTTTTTGGCCAACATGAGCCACGAGATCCGCACCCCCATGAATGCCATCATCGGCATGAGCCACCTGGCCCTGGCGACCGAGCTCACGGCGCGCCAGCGCGGCTATGTGGACAAGGTGCACCGCTCGGCGGTGAACCTGCTGGGCATCATCAACGACATCCTCGACTTCTCCAAGATCGAGGCGGGCAAGCTGTCGATGGAGCGCATTGAATTCCGGCTGGAAGAGGTCATGGGCCAGCTCGCCAGCCTGCTGGGCGTGAAGCTCATGGATGCACCGGTGGAGCTGCATTTCCGCATGCCAGCCGTGTTGCCCGCCGTGTTGCTGGGCGACCCGCTGCGCCTGGGTCAGATTCTGCTCAACCTGGGCAGCAACGCCATCAAATTCACCCAGGAAGGCAACGTGGTGGTGGGGCTGGAGATCGAGCGTGCGAACCCGCAGGAGGTGCGTCTGCACGGCTGGGTGCAGGACTCGGGCATCGGCATGACAGAAGAGCAGTGCAGCCGCCTGTTCCAGTCCTTCAGCCAGGCCGACGCCTCCACCACGCGCCGCTTTGGCGGCACCGGCCTGGGGCTGGCCATCTCCAAAAATCTGGTGGAGATGATGGGCGGGCGCATCTGGGTGGAGAGCAGCCCGGGCCAGGGCTCGACCTTTCACTTCACGGCTGCCTTTGGTGTGGCGGCGGGCGAGGGCACGCCGCATGCGCTGGTGGCGCAGGAGCTCGCGGGCCTGCGCGTGCTGCTGACGGACGACAACCCGGTGGCACTGGACATTGCGGCAGGCCTGCTGGAACAGATGGGCCTGTGGGTGAGCACCGCGACCGATGGCGAGCAGGCGCTGGCGCGCGTGCGCGAAGCCAGCATCCACGCCCGCCCCTTTGACCTGGTGGTGCTCGACTGGAACATGCCGGGCACCGACACCCTGGCCGCGGTGCAGCAAATGCGCCAGGCGGCTGTGGGCGCGCCGCCGGTGCTGGTGCTGACCAGCAGCACGCGCGAAGCGGTGGAGAAGCGCTGTGCGGATACCGGCATCGCGGTGGCAGGCATCGCCACCAAGCCGCTGACGCCCTTGGCCTTGCTGGAGGCAGTGGGCACCGCCCTGGGTCTGGAGGCCCTGGTGAGCCGGGTGCAGGCGGCCACCGTGCCGGGCGTGCCGGATGCGGTGGAGCATTTGCGCGGCGCGCGCCTGCTGCTGGTGGAGGACAACCCGATGAACCAGGACCTGGCGGTGGAACTGCTGGCCTTGGCGGGCATACAGGTGGTGGTGGCCGACAACGGGCAACTGGCGCTGGACCGCCTGGCCGTGGACGCCGCCTTTGACGGCGTGCTGATGGACTGCCAGATGCCGGTCATGGACGGCTACACCGCCACCCGGCTATTGCGCCAGAACCCGGCCTGGGCCAGGCTGCCGGTGATTGCCATGACGGCCAACGCCATGTCGGGCGACCGCGAAAAGGTGCTGGCCGCAGGCATGAACGACCACATTTCCAAACCGATCAATGTGGACGACATGTTCCAGACCATTGCGCGCTGGGTGAAGCCCGGGCAGGGGCGCCCGGTCGGGCCCGAGGTGCTGCTGGAGTGGGCACAGCAAACAGTGGGGGGCAAGGTGGCGGACAAGGAGTCGGGCAAGGTGGTGGCAACGGTGGCGGAGGTGCCAGGGGCTGCGGCCGCGCCAGTGGGGTCTGCCGTGCTGGGGGAAATCAAGGGCATCCGCCAGGACCTGGGCCTGGCCCGTGCCGCCGGGCGTGCGGACCTGTACCTGAAAATGCTGCTGCGCTTTCGCGATGGCAACCGGCAGTTTGGCGTTCAATTTCAGGAAGCGTTGCAAAGCGGCGACCCGGCAGCGGCCACCCGTATGGCCCACACGCTCAAAGGCACGGCCGGTACCGTGGGCGCACTGGCGCTGGAAAAATTGGCAGCGGAACTGGAGGCGGCCTGCTTGCGTGGTGACGGGCCGCAGGCCCTGGACAGCTTGCACTTGCGCCTGATGCACGAACTGCAGGCGGTGTTGGATGCCCTGGCCGAACTGGCAGAGGCCAACAGCCAGCCCAAGCACGCCCCGTGGGACGCAGAGCAATTGCAAGAGGCGCTGGATGCGCTGATGGCCCGCGTGCGTGCCAGCGATGGCGAGTCGCTGGACCTGGCCGCGCAGCTGCTTTCCCACGCCCGCGGCACAGAGCTCGAAGCCCTGCTGCGCGGTGTGTCAGACGCGCTGGAAGCGTTTGATTTTGAAGAGGCCGAAGGCCTGTTGGCGCAAGGCGCGCTGACCCAGCGAGCCCCCTTGTCAACCTGAACCTTGAAGGGCTGAATGGGCCGACGGGGGCGCGCTGCGTCAGGCTGCGTTGTCGTTGCCCAGCTTCAAAAATTCGCCATCGCGCCCCAGCTCCAACAGCCCGCTCTTGGCATAAATGCCCAGCTTGGCGCGGGTGTCGGTGATGTCCAGGTTGCGCATGGTGAGTTGGCCGATGCGGTCCAGCGGGCTGAAGGGCGCGTCTTCCACCTTTTCCATGCTCAGGCGCTCGGGCGCGTAGGTGAGGTTGGGCGACTCGGTGTCCAACAGCGAGTAGTCATTGCCACGGCGCAGTTCGAGCGTCACGGTGCCAGTGATGGCGCGCGCCACCCAGCGCTGGGCGGTTTCGCGCAGCATGATGGCTTGTGAGTCAAACCAGCGGCCCTGGTAGAGCAGGCGGCCGAGCTTGCGGCCACTCTCGCGGTACTGCTCGATGGTGTCTTCGTTGTGGATGCCGGTGACCAGGCGCTCATAGGCGATGAAGAGCAGGGCCAGACCCGGCGCTTCGTAAATGCCGCGGCTCTTGGCCTCGATGATGCGGTTTTCGATCTGGTCGCTCATGCCCAGACCATGGCGCCCACCGATGCGGTTGGCTTCCAGAATCAGCGTCACCAGGTCGGGGTACTCGATGCCGTTGAGGGCGACGGGGCGGCCTTCTTCAAAGCGCACCGAGACTTCTTCGGCCTTGACCACACAGTCGTCTTTCCAGAAGGGCACGCCCATGATGGGGTTGACGATCTTCATGCCGCTGTTGAGGTTCTCCAGGTCCTTGGCCTCGTGCGTGGCGCCCAGCATGTTGCTGTCGGTGGAGTAGGCTTTTTCGGCCGACATCTTGTAGCCAAAGCCCGCCTGCGTCATGAAGGCCGACATCTCGGCACGGCCGCCCAGCTCGTCGATGAACAGCTGGTCCAGCCAGGGCTTGTAGATTTTCAATGACGGGTTGGTCAGCAGGCCGTAGCGATAGAAACGCTCGATGTCATTGCCTTTAAAAGTGCTGCCATCACCCCAGATGTTCACGTCATCCTGCTTCATGGCCGAGACCAGCATGGTGCCGGTGACGGCGCGGCCCAGCGGCGTGGTGTTGAAGTAGGTGACACCGGCGGTGGAAATGTGGAACGCGCCGCTTTGCAGCGCCGCCAGGCCTTCGGCAGCGAGCTGCGGGCGGCAGTCCACCAGGCGGGCTTTTTCGGCGCCGTACTCCATGGCCTTGCGCGGGATCTCGTCGTAGTCGGCCTCGTCGGGCTGGCCCAGGTTGGCGGTGTAAGCGTAGGGCAGGGCGCCCTTGAGCTTCATCCAGTGCAGCGCAGCACTGGTGTCCAGGCCGCCGGAGAAAGCGATGCCGACTTTTTGGCCGACGGGGGTGTTTTGCAGAATGGTGTTGGACATGGGGTGTGCTTCTGTTTACGCGTAGTGGCAGATGTAGTGGTAGGCCTGGTCCACGCGGATATCGAATTTGGAGTTGCCAGGCACACTGAACGTGTCCCCTACCGATTGCTTGATCCAGTCCTCGGACCCGGCCAGCTTGTATTCGCAGCCGCCGCCCACGCATTCCATGATTTCGGCAGCGCCCGTGCCAAAGCTCAGGCTGGAAGCCAGCACCACGCCCACCGATTTCTTGGTGCCATCGGCCAGGGTGAAGCTGTGGCTGACGCATTTGCCGTCAAAGTACACATTGGCTTGGGTGGTGAGGGTGACGTTGTCGATGTGGGTGGTGGTCATGGGGAAGTGAATGCAGAAGGTGAAGACAGTGGGCCATTTTATGTCCGCGCCGCAGCACGCCCATTTTCCGGATGTGCCCATGCGGGCCCGTGACAGGCCATTCGAATGGGGTTACATTCTGACTATTCAGGTCAGAAATTGGAGGCTCTATGCAGTCATGGCAAATGCAAACGGCAAAGGCACGCTTTTCCGATGTGGTGCGGAGTGCCAAGCAGGATGGGCCACAGGACATCACAGTGCATGGCAAGTCGGTAGCCGTAGTGGTTTCGCGCGACTTGTTTGACCGCCTGAGCGGCAATACCCAGTCTTTGGCGGAGTTCATGCAACGCTCACCTTGGGTGGGGCTGGATGAACTGGTGCTGGAGCGCGATAAAAGTCTGGTGCGAGATATCGCGCTATGAGCTATCTGGTGGACACCAATGTGCTCTCCGAGCTTAGGCGCAAGCAGGCAGACCCGCAGGTCGTCGCTTGGTTTGGCGCACGTTCTGCCCAGTCCCTTTTTTTGAGCGTGCTGACCCTGGGGGAAATTCGCAAAGGCATCGCAGCACTGGGTGCAGGGAGTGGCGGTGTCGATGGCGCGCGGCGACAGGCACTCAGCGACTGGCTCGAAGTGGACTTACCCACTTTCTTTTTGGGACGGATTCTGGATGTGGATGTGGCCGTTGCAGACCGTTGGGGCCAACTGCAGGCGCAAGCAGGGCGTCCGCTGCCCGCCATCGATAGCCTGCTGGCCGCCACGGCGCTGCAGCACAACCTGACATTGGTCACCCGCAATGTGCGCGACTTTGTCGGGCTGGGGGTCAGCCTGGTCAACCCCTGGCAAACATAGCCCGGTAAACGCTAGTTCGCGGCCCAACGCTGGGCATCAAAACCCACCGTCACCGAGCCATCCGGCCACACCACCACCGGGCGTTTGATCACGCTGCTGTTGGCCTGCATGACAGCCATAGCTGACGCATCATCCACCACCGATGCCCGCACCGCCGCGTCGAGCTTGCGCCAGGTGGGGCCCTTGCGGTTGATCAGGGTGTCGCGGCCGACGGCCTGGAGCCAGCCGGGCAACAGATCCACGGGCACGCCTTCTTTCTTGTAGTCGTGAAAGGCGTATTCCTTGCCTTGTGCGCTGAGCCAGTCGCGCGCCTTCTTCACGGTGTCGCAGTTGTTATACGGAGGACAACACATGCCGAGTATCCCAAAACCCAATGTTTAAGCGGTCTAAAAGCTCAGCAAGTGGAACCAATACATGCTGAGCTTAATGCTCAGCATGTGCAGAAATTCTTAGACAACTGGACATGACAGTCAAACCCTAGTAACTATTTCAACGCGAAGTTGTCGACAGTTGGCCTCGGCATCATTCCGTGGCGCCATGCTCTTCTGCATCGTCACTTTATTGCAATTTGCAGTTTAGGTATCCGAATGGACTTTACTGGGCGCTTGCGACTTCGTCCTGGCTTTGAAATATCAGAGGCAAGATTTGCATTTAAGCGGTGTAGAAACGCTGGCAAATCTACATTCAAGGCATTACACCAAGTGCGCAACTCGATGATGTCAAGTCTCCGCTCTCCGCGTTCACATTTACTTATGAAGGTCTGGGTCTCACGTAGATGTGTGGCCAGCATCACTTGTGACATGCCCACTTCTTGGCGAATGCTCCTCAGCAATTTTAGAAATGTTGTGTATTCAATGGAATGGATTGACTTTTCCATTTGTAAGCTGGCATGCAAAAGACTCAAGAGTGAAGTCTTTTTTGGATTAGTCCAAAATCGACTATATTTCGCTTGCTAAGACATATCCTTGTTAGCTTTCATTGTGAATTTCTTAGGCGAAACGGAGCTTCCGCATGACCACATCCTTCATTGACAACTTAACCGGAATCGAACTGGAGTATGAATTTGCAAAAGCATGCGGATTTCAAACGGTTGGAAAACGCTCCGGACCATTTGCGTTGGGCTTGAATGATGATGGCGGCATTCTGGTATTCGGAGCCGACTCGGAAGCCGTTAGCTACGCGTCATTCAGCACGAATTGTTCGTCTGTCGTTCTATCCCAAGGACAAAAGCTACAAGCGAAGCTCATTCCTCAAGGCCAATTGGTTGCTTGCAGAATTGGAGAGGTTGAGGCTGCGGGCGAGAACTACACTGAAGCCTTGATGAGAGCCGTAATCCTTCATAACGAGAAGTTGGGTTAGTCCTACCTCCGCAAAGAGGTGCTCATAAAAGAGAACGCTGGCAGTCTGGTAATAGTGCGTAAGCGCGACGGCAGAGTAGCGGTGATCAAATAACGTCCGATCGGAAAGTGCATCAGTGCTCGGCACTATCCTAAAGGCGTGTCAATTTAGGCCAATTACACCAAAAGTGCGTCCGAAGACTTCATATTCCAGTCAAACCATGCTACCGGTTCCAGTGCAAAGTAAGCCAGAAAGTGCGATTAGATTCGCTGAGCATTTATTCAGGGCAAGTAGACATCATCATTGCAAATAAGGCCAATGCGCAGTGCTTCAGCCTTCAAACCTGCCAGGTTGTCCGCAGTAATCAGCTTGTCACCCTCTTGCACCATACAAACTGGCAGCATAGCCTTAGGGTTTGGGTCATACCATATCAGCCTGGGCCGGGCGTCTCCTTCGATGCCGAACGGTGCAGGCCTAACCGTTTGCCCCTGAATATCTTGAGCTCTTATGCCGAACATACTTGCCCTTTCTTAAGTTGGTGATAGTTACCACATGGTGGGTGTTTGGGAGAATCATAGGTCTCCGCAGATATGTGTCGGGAACGAAAATCCCATAAATGATGGCTTAGTCCATACGAACAGCACCAACATGAAGACCACCAAACCTTCCTCTTTTGCCGCCGTTAAGAGGCTGGCATGGCTTGCGCGCTCATGCCAGTCAATAGCGTGATAATCCTATATGGCCTTGCTAGTCGAACCAAGCTTGAACTTCAGGGGCGGATTGGTCTGTCATAGCAGTGAAAATGAGATAAGAACAGATCGAAGAGAACCGCGAAGGGAAGATCAGTATTCATGTCAGCCACTAATGAAGCTTTTGCCCGCGTCAAAATTGACTCGCTTCTGGCTGCGCAAGGCTGGAACACGCAGGACACCAACGCGGTTCGTTACGAGGTGCCAATGCCGGATGGCAAACGGGCCGACTATGTTCTTTGCGACCGCCACGGACGTGCCATGGCAGTGGTTGAGGCCAAGCGCATGGCGATCAACCCCGGTGAGGCAGCCCAGCAAGCCAAGCACTACGCGCAACAAATCGGCGTGCCATATGTGTTTCTTGCCAACGGTCCCGAGATTCAGTTCTGGCAGTGGGAGAGTGAGGCCTTCCCCCATGGTGTCAAGACGTTCTTCAAGCAAGACGACTTGGAGCGGCGGTTTGCATCACGCCAATTGAGGCGTGACCCCATGGCGGTCGAAATTGACCGCAGCATCGTGGAGCGGGACTATCAAATCGCCTGCATCAACACCCTATGCCAGGAAATCGTAGGCGGTCGGCGCAAGTTGCTGGTGGAGATGGCCACCGGCACGGGTAAGACCCGCACCGCTGCGGCCTTCATCAAACGGCTTTTTGAAGCCAATGTTGTCACTCGCGTGTTGTTTCTGGTGGACAGGATTCCGCTGGCGAAGCAGACCGAAGATGCGTTTGCGGAGCACCTGCCCACCATCCCGGCCTATGTGCTCAGGACCGGGCGGCGCTTTCAGGATGAAAAACGGATCACCATCACCACGCTGCAAAGCATGGTCAACCTGTATGCCGAGTATTCCAGCGGTTACTTTGACCTGATCATCAGCGACGAGTGCCACCGCAGTATTTACGGCCAGTGGAGCGGTGTGCTCAGGCACTTTGACGGCGTGCAGGTGGGCTTGACAGCAACACCTTGCGTCTCCACCGAAGATGATGCTGGTGCCGATGTCGAAGACGGCGCCTTTGTGCGCGACACCCTTCGGTTCTTTGAGGTCGATAGGCCCACCTTCTCTTACAAGATGAAGGATGCGATCCGCGAAGGCTTTCTGGTCCCATACCAAATCTACAAGGCCAAGACGGTCAAGACTGCCTCCGAGGGCGGTTTCGAGGTCAAGCGATCCGATCTGGGCTGGACGGCCATGGACGCCGAAACGGCAGCCGAGCTGGAACAGGTCTTTGCGGGCAAAGAGTCCGTGACGGTTGACCCCTCTGCTTTGGAGCGACGTTTCACCATTCCCGAACGCAACCGCGCCATCGTGCGCGAGTTCAAGCAGGTGCTAGACAAGGGTTATGTGGATGCCAAAGGCGTGATGCGCAAGCCACTGATTGGCAAGACCATCGTATTTGCTGTTTCCAAACGCCATGCCGAAACGCTGGCCAAGATGTTTGATGCGGAGTTTGCGCACTTGAAACCATCGCCAGACGTGCGTGTCGCCGATTTCGTTGTCAGCGGCTTTGGCCCCGATGACACCGTGGATGGCATGGCCAAGATACGGCGCTTCAAGAAAGAGCAGTTCCCGCAGATTCTGGTGTCGGTCAACATGCTGGACACAGGATTCGATTGCCCTGAGGTGGTGAACCTAGTTTTTGCCCGATTTACCAAGTCCAGCATCCTCTACCAGCAGATGCGCGGTCGGGGTACCCGCAAGGCCAAGAACAAGCCGGTTTTCACGCTGTTCGACTTTGTGGGAGTCTGTGATTACCACGGTGATGACGATGACTTTGCCGAAGGTGGTCCGGTACTGGCAAAACAGACGAAGAAGAAATACGAGCCGCGCCGCCTGCTGTCGCTGGACATTAACGACCACATCGATCCGACGACCCGTGAATGGGTTACTGTGGACGAAAACGGCAACATGGTCTTCCCGGAAGCCTCAGAACAACTTGCCGCCGAATTGGGCGCCCGGTTTGAGCTGTGGCTGTTGGCCCGCCTTGATGTCGGTGACGTCAATCCCGGCGAGGAGAGTTGGCTGCGCATGATTGGCAGCCAGTTCCGTGCGAACCCCGACCAATACTCCGGCGGCGATGCCGAGTTCGTGATTGATCAGTTTGCGTTTCACCCATTCCAGCAACTGGGCGGCGTATCGCAAGCCATCCGCGTGTTTGGCGATGAGATGCGCCTGCGCACGGTGATCGACAGCCTCAATGAACACATGTTCCACGACAGTGATGGCGGCGAAGCCGATCCCGCAAACTCGGTGCCGCAGCCACCTGCGCCGCATTGAACATCGTCAGGTCAACTCTGGCCTGGCAATAGATATACCCCCAATTGGAAACTGAATGCCCTTAACTCCCGACATGCGCCGGTCCATAGACCAAATCCGCGACTACCTCTATGGCGGCGGTTACCCCGATCCCGTGAGCAATGCTGAGCAGTTGTCCTTCCTGTTTTTTTTCTATCTGGTCGAGGGGATTGATGCAGAGAACAAGGCGCGTGCGCGAGTTCTGAAAAAAACTTATGCCAGTTTGTTCGATGGCGACTGGACCTTGAAAAATCCGTTGAATGCGCCGACTGTGGGCGCCACGACGGTTCCACGCAATCAGTTCCGCTGGTCAGTGTGGGCCAAGGCGCTGTCAGGTGAATCGCTGGTGCGCTTCCTGCGCGATGAGGTTTTTGCATTCTTCATGGAGCTGGGGCAGGGTGCAGGCCACAACTTCATGAACGGGGCGCGTTTGACCATTGACGACCCCACAGTGTTAATGCAGGTCATTACGCTGGTCGATGGACTGAGGCTTGATGCGTCTGACTCGGACACCAAGGGAGACTTGTTTGAACACGTTCTGCGCCAAATCAAGCAGGCCGGTGAACTGGGCCAGTTCCGCACCCCACGCCACATCATCCGCACGATTGTCGAGATGATCGACCCCAAGGTGGGGGAGACGGTCTATGACCCTGCCGCAGGCACTGCAGGCTTCTTGGTTGCCGCTTACAACCACATGCGGCTGGCGAATTCGTCACCGGCAGCCATCACCGAGACGGAGTTTGATGGCAAGGTGCAGCGCCGTGGTCTGGGTGACAGGCTTTCTGCGTCCCAAGTGTCGGCCCTGCAATCCAAAACCTTCTTTGGTAATGACGTTGACCCGAAGATGGTGCGGCTAGCAACAATGAACCTGACCTTGCGTGGCTTGCCTGACGTTCGGATTCTGCTGCGCAACGGCTTGACCACGACCCTGGACAACGAGCGCAAGACCGAGTTGGGCCTGCCCCTTGACGGCTATCACGTGATTCTGGCCAATCCACCGTTTTCGGGGCGGGTGGATAAAGACCGGATAGTTGAGGACGTGAAGGTCGGCACCACGACGGCGACCGAGCTACTGTTTCTGAAATACATGATGGATAGCCTGCGACCCGGTGGCCGCTGTGGCGTGATCTTGCCCGAAGGCGTTTTGTTTGGCTCAACCGGTGCCCACAAGGAATTGAGGCGCATGCTGGTTGAGAACAATCGGGTTGAAGCGGTGTTGAGTTTGCCTGGTGGTGTGTTCCAACCGTATTCTGGCGTGAAAACGTCCGTGCTGTTCTTCCGCAAAAGCGGCAGTACCGAGCGAGTGTTGTTCTTGCATGCTGACAACGACGGCTACAAGCTGGATGCCAATCACGACCAGTCCATCGAAGCGGATGACTTTCCGAACCTGAAAGCAGCATACGCCAATCGGGAGACGTTGACTGCGCAATGGGAAGGGCGTGACAAGGATGCTAATTGGAGCGAGCAGTGGTGGATAGCGGACACCGCCACATTGCGAAGCAATGATTTCAACCTATCGGCTAGTCGCTACCGGCCCATGAGCACTGCACAGGTTGAACATCGCGATCCCCGCGAATTGCTGGATGAGCTGGCGGCAATTGAGGCTGAGATCGTCGAAGAAGTTGAGGCATTGCGAACTGCGTTGCAGGAGTCCCCGCAGTGAACGTTCCTTTCGTCAAATTGCGAGAGGTTGTAGCCGCAAAGACTGGAACGAAGAATCCGGTGGCAGCACCAAATGTTGAGTTCACTTATGTTGATGTTGCAGGAGTTGATAACGTTGCCAAGCAGATTTCCGAGCCAAGGCTATTGCTCGGGGCTGACGCGCCAAGCCGAGCGCGCAAGCTGATTAGGGCGGGCGACGTGATTGTGTCAACGATCCGTCCAAACTTGAACGCCGTGGCGCAAGTCCCTGACTTTTTGGATGGTCAGGTTGCAAGCACTGGATTTTGTGTGCTGCGCTCTACTGACAAGGTCCTGCCCGCTTATTTGTTCTATTTCGTTCGTTCAGCGAGCTTCGTTGCGTCCCTTTGTGGGCTGGTGGCCGGTGCACTCTATCCCGCAGTTACTGACAATCAAGTTCTTGACCAACTGATACCGTTGCCACCAATAGCGGATCAACAGCTGATAGTTGATTTTCTCTCCCGCGCCGAAAGCATTGTCCGGTTGCGACGGGAGGCACAGCAGAAGGCTGCAGAGTTGGTACCAGCGATTTTTCTTGAAATGTTTGGTGATCCGGCTGCGAATCCGAAGGGATGGTCCGTCGTGTCACTGGGTGAGGCGTTGGCTGCTGCCGATTATGGAAGCAGCACAAAGGCCTCGGATACAAGTGACGGCGTGCCGTTGATTCGTATGGGTAATGTTGGGTTTGACGGTAACCTCAATTTGTCAAATTTGAAATATGTACAGCTGGATGATGCAGCGGTGGAAAAATTTGTCCTGCGTAAAGGTGACATCCTTTTCAACCGGACCAACAGTAAAGATTTAGTTGGAAAAACCGGCCTGTGGGACGGAGGCCTGCACGCCGTGGTGGCCTCCTATTTCATTCGGTTGAGAGTTGATGAAGAAATGCTAGTGCCGACTTACCTATGGGCATTGATGAA
>CANCCF010000008.1 GCA_947374485.1 Comamonadaceae bacterium
GAATTTGCCAACGTCGCAACCGGCGTGATCAAGGGCGGCGGCGGCTCGGCCAATATGGCGGCTGTGCTGGTGGCCAAGGCGGTGGGCGGCAATGTGTTCTTCGGCTTCATCTCCGCTGTGGCATTCGCAACCATTCTGGCTGTGGTGGCTGGCCTGACACTGTCTGGCGCCTCTGCGGTGTCCCACGACATCTACGCGACCCTGATCAAGAAGGGCAAGGCCGACAGCGCCTCCGAGCTGCGCGTCTCGCGTTACACCACCGTGGCACTGGGCATCGTGGCCGTGCTGTTGGGCATTGCCTTCGAGAAGCAGAACATCGCCTTCATGGTGTCTTTGGCCTTCGCGATTGCCGCATCGGCCAACTTCCCCGTGCTGTTCATGGCCGTGCTGTGGAAAGACTGCACGACCAAGGGCGCTGTCATCGGCGGCTTCATGGGACTGATCTCCTCGGTGGGCCTGACCATCGTCAGCCCTTCCGTGTGGGAAGCCACCCTGGGCAACCCCAAGGGCTCGGCCTGGTTCCCCTACAGCTCGCCTGCGCTGTTCTCCATGACCATCGCTTTCGTCGGCATCTGGCTGTTCTCCATCATGGACCGCAGCGCCAACGCCGCCCGGGAACGCGCTGCGTTCCCTGCGCAGCAAGTGCGTTCGGAAACCGGCCTGGGTGCTTCGGGCGCTTCCGGACACTGAGCGGTTTGGTCTGGCGCGGCCTTGGGCTGCGCTGGCCGATGATCAAAAAGCCGGGCCTTTGGGCCCGGCTTTTTTTATGCGCTCCACCGGTGGCACAAGCCTTGCATGCAGCTTGTCCATCCACAACCGACGATGAACCGTCAACCTCTTGAAGGGCACTTTTATGACCATGTTCCAACGCAGCCAGCGCCACTTTGTGTTGGCCATGACGGCCGCTTGCTGCTTCGCCGCCTCGGGCGTGCAAGCCCAAAGCGCACTCGACGACGTTCTGAAATCCAAGGTGCTCAAGGTCGCGGTGCAAACCGACTCGGCACCCTACGGCTTTGTGGGCACCGACCTGAAGCCGATTGGCCTGGACATCGACATGGCCAGCTACATCGGCAAGAAGCTGGGTGTGGCGGTGGAGCTGGTCACGGTGGTGAGTGCCAGCCGCATACCGGCGCTGCAGACCAAGAAGGCCGACCTGGTGATTGCCACACTGGGCAAGAACCCCGAGCGTGAAAAGGTGATCGATTTCACCGCCTCGTATTCCCCCTTCTTCCAGGCGGTGTTCGGCCCCAAAAGCCTGAGCGTCAAGGGCTTTGCCGATCTGGCAGGCAAGACGGTGGGTGCAACCCGTGGGGCGATGGAAGACCAGGAGCTTTCCAAACTTGCCCCAGCGGGCACGGACATCAAGCGCTTTGAAGACAACAACGCCACCGTGGCCGCCTTTGCCGCAGGCCAGGTGCAGTTCGTGGCGCTGGGCGCGTCGGTTGCGGCCAACATGATCAGCAAGAACCCGCAACTGGCGGCCGAGTACAAGCTGCTGATCAAGGAGAGCCCGAACTTCATTGGTGTGGCCAAGGGTGAAGACAAGCTCCGGGCCCGCGTCAACGACATTCTGGCGGAGGCCAAGAAGTCCGGCGAACTCGATGCGCTGTCCAAAAAATGGCTG
This sequence comes from Comamonadaceae bacterium, assembly GCA_947374485.1. Taxonomy (GTDB): domain Bacteria; phylum Pseudomonadota; class Gammaproteobacteria; order Burkholderiales; family Burkholderiaceae_C; genus Allorhodoferax. Next base: position 1,625 of record CANCCF010000008.1, read on the forward strand.
GGCCGTCCGGCTGGCGATTTGCCGCTGTGATCCAGCTTGATTTTGCGGCCGTGCTCTCCGAGTGGCCGCTGCTGCTCACCGGCGTGGCCTGGACGCTGGCGCTGACCACCACCTCGTTGCTGCTTGGAACCGTGCTGGGCATTGCCTGCGCCTGGGTGCGCGGGCGCGGCTTTGGTGCCACGCTGGCACCTGCCTGGCTGCAGGGGCTGGTGGGGGCGTATGTGGAACTGATCCGCAACACGCCTTTCATCGTCCAGCTGTTTTTCATCTTCTTTGGCCTGCCCGCCATGGGCGTCAAGCTCTCGGCGGAGGCCGCCTCCTGCATTGCCATGGTGGTGAACCTGGGCGCCTATGCCACCGAAATCATCCGTGCCGGGCTGGAGGCCACGCCCAAGGGGCAGATCGAGGCTGCGCAAAGCCTGGCCCTGTTGCGCCGGCAGATCTTCGTGTGGGTGGTGTTGCCGCCCGCACTGAAGAAGGTCTGGCCCAGCCTGGTGAGCCAGAGCATCATCGTCATGCTGGGCTCTTCGGTGTGCGGGCAGATCTCCACCCAGGAGCTGAGCTATGCCGCCGACCTGATCCAGAGCCGCAACTTCCGCGCCTTTGAGGCCTTCATCGTGGTCGGCAGCATCTACCTGCTGCTGTCCGTGCTGATGCGCCAGCTGCTCCATTGGGCGGGGGCCCGCTTTCTGTTTGGCAGGAACTAGGCCATGGTGGAATTTTCGCTCTGGGATATTCTGCGCAACCTGCTGCTGGCAGCGCGCTGGACCGTGGGCCTCTCCTTGATCGCCTTTGTCGGCGGCGGCCTGGTGGGCATGGCCCTGGTGCTGCTGCGCCAGAGCAAATCCCCGTTCGTGAACGCCGCGGTGGCGGCCTATGTGCAGGTGTTCCAAGGGGTGCCCTTGCTGGTGCAATTGTTTCTGGCCTACTACGGGCTCGGCCTGTTTGGCATCAACACCTCCCCGTGGGTGGCCGCCGGCATGGGCCTGACCTTTTACACCAGTGCCTTTCTGTGCGAGATATGGCGCGGCTGTATCGCCTCCATTCCCAAGGGGCAGTGGGAGGCATCGGCCAGCCTGGCGCTGGGCTTCTACGAGCAGATGCGCTACATCGTCCTGCCGCAGGCGCTGAAAATTGCCGTGCCGCCCACCGTGGGCTTTCTGGTGCAGGTCATCAAGGGCACGGCCTTGGCATCGGTGATCGGTTTCATGGAGCTGACCAAGGTGGGCAAGACCATTGCCAATGCCACCTTCAGTCCGTTTCTCATTTTTGCCTGTGTGGCGCTGATGTACTTTGCGCTGTGCTACCCCGTCAGCCTGTACGCCAGGCACCTGGAGAGGAAGATTCATGTCCATCGTTGAGATTGCCGGCCTGCGCAAATCCTTTGGCAGCAACGAAGTGCTCAAGGGCATCGACTTGCAGGTGGAGAAGGGCGAGGTCATCGCCATCATTGGCAAGAGCGGTTCGGGCAAGAGCACCTTGCTGCGCTGTATCAATGGCCTGGAAGACTTCCAGAGCGGGCAGCTGAGTGTGGATGGTAAACCCCTGCTGCACCACAACGCTGCGGCCATGCGGGCACTGCGCCAGCAGGTGGGCATGGTGTTCCAGAGCTTCAACCTGTTTCCGCATCTGACGGTGGGCAAAAACATCATGCTGGCGCCGGGCCTGGTCAAACACAAGGATGGGGCCGCCAATGAAGCGCAGGCGCGCCGCTTGTTGCAGCGGGTGGGGCTGGCCGAGAAGTTCGATGCCTATGGTGAGCAGCTCTCGGGTGGGCAGCAGCAGCGCGTCGCCATTGCCCGCGCCCTGGCGATGGAGCCCGCCGTGCTCTTGTGCGACGAGATTACCAGCGCGCTGGACCCTGAACTGGTGGGCGAGGTGCTGCGGGTGGTGGAGAGCCTGGCCGACGAGGGCATGACGCTGGTGATGGTGACCCATGAAATGAACTTCGCCCGCAAGGTGGCTGACCGGGTGATCTTCATGCACCAGGGGCGTGTGCATGAAGTGGGAGAGCCCAGTGATCTGTTTGCCCATCCGGCCACGCCGGAGCTCCAACAATTTCTGGGCGCACTGCAGTTGTAGGCAGATTGGCCGGGCGCTGCATGCGGGCGGTGTAAAGTGCCGCAACCCTTGCCGAATCTGGAGCGCGCATGAACGAACACGAACGGGACCTGTTGATGCCCTTTTTGCGCCAACTGGTCAACAGCCGAACCACACCGGGCGACGTGGCGGCCAACGCGCTGATTCAGCAAGCCGTGCGCAACCAGCCCAATGCCCATTACCTGCTGGTGCAGCGCGCGCTCTGGCTCGAAGGCGAGCTGGCCGCTGCCACACAAAAAATCAGTCAGCTGCAGGGCATACTGCCCGCCCAAGCCCAGGCCCCGGCTGCGGCGGCCAGCGACTTTCTGAACCCCCAAACGGCCCAGTGGGGCGAGCGCACAGCCCAAGGGGCCGACCCCACTGCCAGCAAGTTGCTGTTTGACCTGTTCATGCGCCAGCGCTCACCCAAGGGGCGCGATCTGGAAAGCCGGGCGCTGTCCTTTGTCACCCGGCATACCGGGCGCATCTGGCTGGTGATTGCGGCCATCGCGGCGCTTGTGGTGCTGGTCAAGGAAAAGCTGCTCTAGCTCCATGGGCGCCACCCCCGAAGCTCCCGGCGATCAGCCCGCGTCGCCCACGCAATCCGTTTTTGTCATCGGCGCCACCGGCACCATCGGCCGGGCCACAGTGCGTGCGCTGGTGCAGCGTGGCCACCGCGTGGTGTGTTTTGTGCGGCCCCACGCCGGTGGGGGCGGCACGCGGGTCGCTGACGACGGCACCCCCTTGTTCTCCGGCGCGCTGGTGCGCGTGGGCGATGTCACCAGCCCGCAATCCCTGGCGCGCGACGGCTTTTGTGGCGAGCGCTTCGACGTGTTGCTGTCCTGCCTGGCCTCGCGCACCGGCGCGCCGCAGGACGCTATGGCCATTGACTACCAGGCGCAGCTGAACGCCCTGCACGCGGCGCAGCAGGCGGGCGTCACGCACATGGTGCTGCTGTCTGCCCTCTGCGTGCAAAAGCCCTTGCTGGCCTTTCAGCACGCCAAACTGCGCTTGGAGCAGGCACTGATGGCCTCCGGCCTGACCTATTCCATCGTGCGGCCCACGGCGTTTTTCAAGTCCCTCTCGGGCCAGCTGGAGCGCGTGAAAAAGGGCAAACCCTTTCTGGTGTTTGGCGACGGCACACTGACCGCCTGCAAGCCCATCAGCGATGCGGACCTGGCCGACTTCCTGGCAGGCTGCCTGGGCGACACCCGCCGCCACAACCGCGTGCTGCCCATTGGTGGCCCGGGCCCGGCCATCACACCCCGGCAACAGGGCGAGGCACTGTTTACCTTGCTGGGCCAGCCGCCACGCTTCAAGCAGGTGCCGCTGGCCTTGCTCGACACCATCATCTTGGTGCTGGGTGCCGTGGGCCGCGTGGTGCCCGCCCTGGCGGCCAAGGCCGAGCTGGCCCGCATTGGCCGCTACTACGCCAGTGAATCGATGCTGGTGTGGGATGCAGAGGCGGGGCGCTATGACGCCGCAGCCACGCCCGAACACGGCACGCATACCCTGTTCAACCATTACCGGGATGTGCTTGATGGGGTAGCCAGCAATGAACGTGGCGAGCATGCGGTCTTTTGAGGGGTTGGAGTCTCAGCCATTGCTCGCATAGATCGCATCCCTTACCCGCGGATAGATCTGCTGGTTCCAGCGCTTGCCACTGAATACGCCGTAGTGGCCCACGCCAGTTTGCACGTGGTGGTTTTTCAGGTAGGGGCGGATGTTGCTGCACAGGTCTTGCGCGGCCACGGTCTGGCCGACGGAGCAGATGTCGTCGCGCTCGCCTTCCACCGTCATCAGGGCGGTGCGGCGGATGGCCTTGGTGTCCACCAGGCGGCCGCGGTACATGAGCTCGCCTTTGGCCAGGTCGTAGGTCTGGAAGACCTTGGCAATGGTCTCCAGATAGAACTCGGCGGGCAGGTCATTGACGGCCAGGTACTCGTCGTAAAAGGCCTTGATGGTGTGGGCCTTGTCGTGCTCGCCATCCACCAGGTGGCTGTACAAATCCTTGAAGGCCTGCTTGTGGCGCTCGGGGTTCATGCTGAGGAAGGCGCTGAGCTGCACAAAGCCGGGGTAGACGCGGCGCATGAAGCCCGCATGGGGCAGCGGCACGCGGCTGATCAGGTTTTTTTCGAACCATTCGATGGGCTTGCTGGTGGCGAGTGCGTTCACGCCGGTGGGGTTGACGCGGCAGTCCACCGGCCCGGCCATCAGGGTCAGGCTGCGCGGCGCGCAGGGGTTTTCGTCCTCGGCCATCAGGGCGGTGGCGGCCAGCGCAGCCACACAGGGTTGGCACACGGCCACCACGTGCACGCCCGGGCCTATGGCCTGCATGAAATGGATCATGTGGTCGATGTAGTCGTCCAGTGCAAAGGCGCCTTCGGTGAGCGGCACATCGCGGGCATTGAACCAGTCGGTGATGTACACATCGTGGTCCTGCAACAGGGTGCGCACGGTCTCGCGCAGGAGCGTCGCAAAGTGGCCTGACAAGGGGGCCACCAGCAATACCTTGGGCTGGTTCTCCAAGGAAGTGCCCAGGCTCTTTTTGAAGTGCAGCAACTGGCCAAAGGCGAGCGTGAGAGCCACCTCTTCGGTGACGGGCACAGCGTCCTGCGCCACGCCCACGGCGCGGATGCCGTAGTCGGGCCGGGTGTGGGTGAGGCGCAGGCGCGAGAACACGTCGAGCGCGGCGCCCAGCTTGCGCAGCACGCCGGTGTCGCCATGGGTTTGCCCGAGCACATGGCTGCCCATTTCAGACAGCAGGCGCAGGGGCTGGCCGATGTCGCTTTGGAGTTGGTAAGCCTGGTACAGCATGTAAATCCTGGTTGGGTTGCACGCCTGGGAGCGCTGGTAGCTCGGAACACCCATACAGGCAAGTTGCGGGCCAGAAGTGAGGCCAACATGGCACAAGGCTTGCAGCGCACTGACTTTTTACTCCCGCCGCAAGAGGACCCCCATGGCCAAGCCCGTGTTAACCATCAGCAGCAAGAACTACGGTGCCTGGGCCTTGCGCGGCTGGCTGATGGCCAGGTTTGCAGGGCTGGACTTCACCGAAAAAACCATCCCCGCCGATGACCCGGCCATGAAGGCCGAGATGCTCTTGCTGTCTTCGAGCATGCTGGTGCCTTCGCTGCTGCACAAAGACATCAAGGTCTGGGACACGCTGGCCATTGGCGAGTACCTCAACGAGATTGCACCCAAGGCGCAGCTGCTGCCCGCTGATGCGAAGGCACGCGCACACTGCCGGGCGGTGTGCGGTGAGATGCACTCGGGCTTTGCATCGCTGCGCGGCTCGCTGCCCATGAACATCAAGGCACACTTCCCCAAGTTCAAGGTGTGGTCAAGGGCGCAGGCCGACATCGACCGCGTGAAAGCGATCTGGACCGAATGCCTGGCCACCTACAAGGGCCCTTTTCTGTTCGGCCCCCAGCCCACGCTGGCCGACGCCATGTACGCGCCGGTGGTCACGCGCTTCCAGAGCTATGACATCCCGCTGGACAAGGCCTGCGCGGCCTATGCAAAGCGCATGCTGGCACTGCCCGCCATGCAGGAGTGGATCGCTGCGGCCCGGGCTGAACCCGACGAGATCGATGAGCTCGATGCAGAGTTCTAAGCCCCCCAAAGGGGGCGCATTTTTGGCTCCGCCGCACTTCATGAGCCTTCGGGCGGCCCTGCGGAAAAACCCTGAATTACTTCCAGGGCGTGGCTGCCGGAATGGCGCAGACCGGCTCCACGTCCACCGTCTTGAAGTCGGCGGGCGACACGATCTCCAGGTACTCCATGTCGGGCGAGTAGTCGAACAGGTAGTGGCGTATGCCGGGGCGCTGGTGCACCACGTCACCGGCCTGTACCAGCGTCTCTTTGTCTTCGTACATGAACCGGGCCCAGCCTTTGGTCATGATGACGATCTGGAAGTCCGCCTCATGGCGGTGCCAGCCGGTGCCAGTTTCTGGTGCCATGTTCGCCTTCACAAGGTGCGCAATCACCCTGCCGTGGGTGGCCTCGGCAATGCCCAGGTCGCGGTACAAAAAGAAGTCGCGCAGGCCACCGGCAACAAACTGCGTATCGGCAGGCGTAACGTGGGAGAACGCGGTCGCGGTCTGGTCGAGCATGAACAACTCCTTGGGTGGCAACAGCAACAATGCTGCGCTGCACCAAGCAGGATTTATTCCAGCTTGAAGGGGCCCACCCTCACTTGCCGGTGTTCACCACTTCTGACGCGCTGCGAAACGCCTCCACCGCCGTGGGCACGCCGCAGTACACGGTGGCGTGCAGCAGCACCTCCTGGATTTCCGCCACCGTGGCGCCGTTGTTGAGGGCGCCACGCACATGGCCCTTGAGCTCGTTCTGTTTGCCCAGCGCGGTGAGCATGGCCACGGTGATGAGGCTGCGGGTTTTGAGGTCCAGGCCCGGACGCTGCCACACATCGCCCCAGGCGTTGCGCGTGATGTGCTGCTGCAGCGGCTCGGTAAAGTCGGTCATGCCAGCAAAGGCGCGTTCGACAAAATCCTCACCCATCACCTGCTTGCGGGTGGCCAGACCGGCTTCAAACTGGGGGTCGCCTCGGGTCATTTGCGTGCTCCAAAAAAGCACGAGCTTAAGCCCTGTGGCGGCCGTGCAGCGCACGGACCCCAGTACCATCAGCGCTGCCCCTTGTCCTTGTTGAACCATCCGCCATGCTGCCCATCCCCCTGTCCGAACTTGTCACCATGCTGGGCCTGGGTGCGGCCCTGGGTTTTCTGGGCGGGCTGTTTGGCATTGGCGGCGGCATCATCGTCATCCCGCTGCTGGTGCTGGGCTTTGGCATGGAGCAGACGGTGGCGCAGGGCACGGCGTTGGTGATGATGGTGCCCAACCTGCTGATTGCCTGGTTCCGCTACAACCAGCGCCAGCCGGTGGCCGGGCGCTTGGCGCTGCAGATCGGTGGCCTGGCCTGCCTGTCCACCTGGTTGGTGGCGCAGGTGGCCACCCAGCTGCCCTCAGGCACCCTGCGCACGGTGTTCGCCGCGTTTCTTTTCGTCTTGTCGCTGCGCATGCTGGTGCAGTCACGCCGGGGTGCCGGCGACATCCCACCGCAGCCAACGCGCGACCAGCGCCTGCTGCCCCTGGTGGGCCTTGCCGGAGGCGCCAGCATGGGCCTGCTGGGCGTGGGTGGCGGGCTGGTGGCCACGCCCTTGCTCACCGGCTGGTTTGGCCAGAAGCAGACGGTGGCGCAAAGCCTGTCGCTGGCGCTGGTGGCGCCGAGTTCCATCATCGCCCTGCTGACCTACAGCCACGCAGCGCGGGTGGACTGGGCTGTGGGTTTGCCGCTGGCTGCGGGCGGGCTGTTTACCGTGTCCGCCGGGGTCGCACTGGCCCTGCGCCTGCCGGAGCGGCGCATGCGCCTGGCCTTTGCCTGGATGCTGCTGGCCACCGCGCTGTGGCTGCTGTTGCGCCCGCTGCTGATGCGCTGAGTGGCATGCCGGTGGCAGCGGTGGCGGCTGTGGGTGGGCAGGGGAGTGTGGCGCCTGGGGCCTCGTCGTTCAGCTGGCCTTGCTGAAGCGTCGCCCAGCAGACTCCTGGCTGTGCCGTTGGGGCGTTCCTTGCAGGGGCTGCAGGCTGGCCAGGTCCATGAGCTGGTAGCTGACCTGCGAAGCGCCGCTGCCCACCGTCACCATGTCCACCAGGCTGCCGTGGGCGCTGAAGCGGTGGCGCGCGGCGTCCTGGCCCGGCACCAGAGCCAGCACGCTTTCCACCAGCAGGCCCAGCGTCCGCGCACCGGCCTGCAGGACGATGACACGGGCGTCAGCGCTGCGACCGGATGCCTGCCCGTCCAGCGTCATGCGCAGGTCCCACACGGCAATGGCCTGCCCGCGCCACTCCATGGCGCCCAGCTGGGCGTTGGCAGCCTCTGGCGCTGGTGGCAGATCAGCGGGCAAGGGCACGATTTCACGCATCAGGTCCATGCCGGCGGCCCACAGCTGGCGGCTTTTGAAAACCACCAGGGCACCGCTTCGGGCCTCGGGCTGAAAGGCCAGACGCAACGGCCCAGTGGATGGCTGCGCGGTGGCAACGGCGGCCCGCTGGCTCAGGGGGCTGGCGTCCAGCAGGGCCTGGGCCTGCAGGGCAAAGACCCGCGTGCCGTCCGGCATCAGGCAGGTGCCCTGGCAAAAGGCCTGCAGGGTTGGCGGCACACCCTGGGACGCCTGCCATGCGCTGGCCTCAAAGGCGCGTACCGCGCAAATCTCGTGCACCGGAAAGGCCAGCAGCCGGCCTTGCCAGTGCAGCACCAGCAGCCAGGGCAAGGGGCTGGCGGGCACGTCGGGCACGTCGGGCAAGCCCAGCATGCAGGCCATGTCCAGCACCGGAACATCCTGGCCGCGCCATTGCGCCATGCCCAGAAAGTCGCGGCCCAGACCGGGCATGCGCTTCACCCCGCCATGGCGGACCACCTCACCCACTGCAGCAGCGGGCAGGGCCAGCAAGGTGGCCCCCAGGCGCACCACCGCACAGGTCTCGGCCAGGGCACGGCCCCCGTCTGCCAACGGGCCTTGCCCACCCTGCGCTGGCGGCGCGGGTGCCACCTGGGTACCGGCCGCCCACACCTGGGCTTGCACGGCCAGCCGCACAGGGTCTAGCAGGGTGATGAGCGTCTGTTGGTCAGGCGCCAGCACCACAGAATGGAAAAATTCCAGCGCGTCAGCGTCGTGGTGGATGCGGCGCGCGTCCCCAGCCGCCACCCGCAGCAGGCCGTGCAAGGCGTCAATCAGCACGGCAAACACCTTCTCATCTGCCTGCAGAATGAGCACCTGCCGGGGCCCGTCCGCGCGCGCCTGCGCGGCAGCCTGTGCACCTGCCTGCTGCGCCATCCAGCGCCCCAGATCGAGCAGCGGCACCACCTGGCCCCGGTGCACAAAAACACCGGCCAGCGCATGCCGGGCGCGTGGCACCTGGGTGAGCTGCGTCGGGGAGGCAATGGCCTGAACGACATAGTGGCTGGGCACGCCCAGGCGCTGGGACCCCACATCGAACAGTGCGAATTCGTGCACGTCGCGGGCTTCTTTGCGCGCTTGCGTGCCCACACTCACACCCGGTGGCTTTGTTGCTGCAACTCGGCCAGGAGTGTGGCCACATCGCGCGTGGCATGGGCCTGTTCGGTGGTGGCCGCATTGATGGCGGAGATGGATTCGGTGGTGCTGCCCACCGAATCCACAATCTTGCCGAAAGCCGTTTCCACCTGCGAGGAGGCCTGCCCGCCGTCGTCCACGCGCTGCACCGTTTCCTTGATGAGCTTGGCGATTTCGCGGGCCGCCAGGGCCGATTTCTCGGCCAGCTTGCGCACCTCATCGGCCACCACCGAAAAGCCCAGGCCGTGCTCACCCGCGCGTGCGGCTTCAATGGCGGCATTGAAGGCGAGCAGGTTGGTCTGGCTGGCAATTTCGCCAATGGTGTCGACGATTTCCTGCACGCTCTGGGATGACTTCTGGATCTGCACAATGGACTCGCGTGAACGCGCCAGCAAGCGGCTGCCGTCAGCGGCCTCCTGCTGCGTGAGCTGTGCCAGCTCGCTGGAGGTGCGCGCGTTTTCCGAAATGCTGTCGATGGAGGCGGACAGTTCGCCCAGCACGGCGGTAATGGCCTGCACCTTGTCCTGCACCACCTGTTCGGCATGCACCCGCTCGGTGATGTCGGAGGCGAACTTGACCACCTTGTACGGCCGACCATTGAGGTCGAGGATGGGGTTGTAAGTGGCCTGTATCCAGACTTCCGCATCATGCTTGCCCATGCGCTTGAAGCGCCCGTCCTTGAACTGGCCCTCGGCCAGATCGGCCCAGAAGTTGCGGTAGGCGGCCGACTTGACCAGTGCCTCTTCGCAAAACAGCTTGTGGTGCTGGCCAACCACCTCTTCGGCGGTGTAGCCAAAGGTGCGCAGGAAGTTGGCATTGGCAGCCAGCACAACGCCTTGCATGTCGAATTCAATGATGGCCTGCGAGCGCGACAGGGCGTTGATCTTGCCCTCGAATTCGGCATTGCGGCGCTTGGATTCGCTCACGTCGGTGGCAAACTTCACCACCTTCATGGGCCGCCCCGCAGCATCCAGAATCGGGTTGTAGGAGGCCTGGATCCAGACCTCGCGCCCGGGCTTGCTGAGGCGGCGGAATTCACCCGCATGGAACTCGCCGGCAGCCAGGCGGTCCCAGAACAGCAGGTACTCCGGGGTCTGGCTGTAGGCCGGGTCGCAAAACATGCGGTGGTGCTGGCCCCGCACCTCTTCCAGCGTGTAGCCAAAGACATTCAGGAAGTTGGCGTTGGCATGCAGCACGCGCCCGGTCAGGTCAAATTCGATCACGGCCTGCACCCGGTCCACAGCCCGGGCCTGACCCTCATAGTCAGCGTATTTGCGCTCGGCCTCGGTCATCGCATCGGCACTGGCCTGGGCGGGTGGTGCGGCATTCGCCGCGGCTTCCTGGCCCACAAATCCATCGGTCTTCATGTTCTCTCCACGTCTGTCTGGTTTGCTACACCCCTGAGGGTTCGCTTTGCCTTTTTACCCAAGGGCACATGCCATTCTTGCTCTGTCCGTTGGCGATCGTAAAGGACAATTTGCGGTGAGCCTTGAGTCATACAGGGGGCCTGGACCGGCACGCGCTGCAGCACCTAAGCCAGCGCCTCCTGATCGAGGCGGTTGCGCAGGATCTCCAGGCGCTCTTTCCAGGCCCGCCGTTCTTCGGCGCTGCGGCCCTTGAGGATCTGGAAGGCGCGCAACTCCGGTGCCTCTTCGGTCCAGTGGGCATCACGCAGGCCCACCTCCAGGCCGCCATTTTTGGCGACCACGCTGGCGCCGCGCAGGCTGCCGTGCAGGGTGCGCTGCTCCGCATGCAGCGTGATGCGCCCATCGGCCAGCAGGTCCACAAACCAGACCATGTGCCCGTTGCCATCGACCTGGTGTGCGCTGTGCTGCCCCTGGAAGCCCGCAGCCTGGCGCCAGCTGGCAATTTGGGCTGCTGCCAGCGCCTCGCAATCGGCCGCGGACAGGGCCTGGTCGGCGGGCCGCGCAGCCAGCAACTCTGCCTGCAAACCAGCCACCAGCTCGGCGTGCTGTAGGGCCTGGGCCGCCTCTTCCTCGAGGCGCAAGCGCTCGATGCGCTCGCGCTCCAGGCGCTGCTCCAGCTTGTCGATCCAGTGGCGCACCTGCAAATAAAAGAGCTTGAAACTGGCCGCCACGGACGCGTTCACGCGCGCCATGTGCAGGCTGGTGCCGTCGGCCCCGCGCAGCGTGATGTCGTAGGGGCCGTTGCGGCCGGGCTGGCCCGCGCCCGCGGTGGCTGGCGTGCCGCTGCGCACCTCCACCGACAGGCCGACGGCGGCAAAGGTGTGCGCCACGGCGCCGCTCTGCACGGGCTCTGCGCCTGCGCTGCCGGGCAGCGTCAACACGCCGCGCCTGCAGTGAACCTGCAGCTCCTGCTGCGAGCGCTGCACCTGCACGGAAAAGCGCTGCGCCTCAAAACGCAGGCCACCCGGCACCTGCAAAATGCGGGTGCGCCGGGCGCGCCGGTACAGGTCTGCCACCACCAGGCCCAGCGCGATGGCGAGCAGCACGATCAGGGCAATGCCCATGGCGCCAGGCATCAGCCTGCTGCCTGCATGCGCAGGCGGCGCGCCGCGTCTTCGGCCCGTGCATCGTCAATCTCGCGCAGCACGCCGCCCATGTCCACCGGCGCACGGCTGTGCGCAAAGCGGCCGGTCAAGGGGTAATCGTTGGACAGCACACCGGCCACATAGAGGCTCCAGACTTCCGGCCCGTAGTCGGTAGCCAGCAGCTCGGGGGCGAACTTGCCAAAGAAGTCCTTGAGGTTTTGCACATCGCGCAGCAGCATGCGCTGGGCGTGGTTGTTGCCCGCGGCATCCACCGCCTGCGGCAGGTCGATGATGACCGGGCCGTCCGCGGCCAAGAGGATATTGAACTCGGACAGGTCGCCGTGGATGACGCCGGCGCACAGCATGCGCACCACTTCGGCAATCAGGGTGGCGTGGTGTTTGTGTGCGTCTTCCGGGGTGAACTGCACGTCGTTCAGGCGCGGGGCGGCGTCGCCCGCGGCGTCCACCACCAATTCCATCAGCAGCACGCCTTCCAGGAAGTTGTAGGGCGTGGGCACGCGCACACCGGCCGCGGCCAGGCGGTAGAGCGCGTCCACCTCGGCACTTTGCCAGGCCGCCTCTTGCGCCTGGCGGCCAAACTTGGTGCCCTTGGCCATGGCGCGGGCCTGGCGGGAGTTTTTCACCTTGCGGTTTTCGGTGTAGTCCACGGCCTGGCGGAAGCTGCGGTTGGTGGCCTCCTTGTAGATCTTGGCGCAGCGGGTTTCATCGCCACAGCGCACCACGAAGACCATGGCCTCTTTGCCGCTCATAAGCTGGCGCACGACGCTGTCGATCAGGCCTTCTTCGACCAGGGCTTGCAAACGGGGGGGTGCTTTCATGGAGCCATTTTGCACTGCGCCTGCACGGGCCCGGTCGCTCAGTCCGGGCTAAGTCGGGCTGCCTACGCTCCCCATCACGCAAATACCTGCGTGCTTCTGAAAGGAATCCATCATGCACACCTACTCAAAAATCGGCCTCGCTGGCGCCGTCGTCGTGGCCCTGGCCGCCGCCCACGCCGCCAATGGCGTGCCCAAAGAGGCCAGCAACGACGCGGCCAACATCCAGCAGGCCAAGGTCTCCCTGCAACAGGCCGTGGCAAGCGCCGAGAAGGCGGCCAACGGCCGGGCTGCGCGCGCCGAATACGAACAGACCCAAGCGGGCTGGGCCTATGACGTGGAGGTGGTGAGCGGCACCAAGGTGTTCGATGTGCGCGTCGACGCCGACAAGGGCAGCGTCATCTCTTCGGCCGAGGACAAGGCCGACCAGGATGACGAAAACGACCAGGCCGACTAAGCGCCCGGATCGCCATTGACCCGCATGGCGGGAGTGCCTTCCATCGGTTCTATGGTGTGACTTTCACACACTGGATTCAGGCATTTCCGATGCGCGTACTCCTGGTGGAAGATGACCCCATGGTGGGCGCTGCCGTGGCGCAGGCCCTGAGGGATGCAGCCTATGCCGTGGACTGGGTGCAGGCTGGCCAGCGTGCCCTGCAGACCCTGGCCATTCAGGCCTACGGCGTGGTGCTGCTGGACCTGGGCCTGCCCGAGCGCGACGGCATGGAAGTGCTGCGCCACGTGCGCGCCCAGGGGCAGGCCGTGCCGGTGCTCGTCATCACCGCGCGCGACACCCTGGATGACCGCATCCGGGGGCTTGATGCGGGTGCCGACGACTATGTGCTCAAACCCTTTGCCATGGGCGAGCTGCTGGCTCGCATGCGCGCCGTCATCCGCCGCCAGGGGGGTGTGGCGGGCCCCGTGCTCTCCAATGGCGTGCTGACACTGGATCCGGCGACCAAAGAGGTGTGCTGGGCCGACCAATGCTGCCGCCTGACGGGCCGGGAATTTGCCTTGCTGCAGGCCTTGCTGCTGCGCCCGGGCGCGATTTTGTCGCGCTCGGAACTGGAAGACCGCATTTACGGCTGGAATGAGGAGGTCGAGAGCAATGCGGTCGAGTTTCTCATCCATGCGCTGCGCAAGAAGCTGGGCAGCGGCGCCATTCAAAACATCCGGGGCATGGGATGGATGGTCGAAAAGGACCAGTAACGCACTCGATGCAGTTCAGGCTCTCGGCCTGGCTGGTGCTGGTGATTGGGGGCGTGGCGCTGGCCGCCGGTGTGTTCTCTTTTGCCGCAGCATTCAATGAGGCCAATGAATTGCAGGACGTGCAGCTCCGCCAGATTGCCGCCGTGGTACACCACCAGCGGGTGCTGCTGCCCCAAAGCGCCGGGCCGGCGGATGCATCCGATCAGGACCCCGAGTCCCTGGTGGTGCTTCAAGTGCTGGGCGCGCCTATACAGCAGACCGGAAAGGCGTCGGCCGCGGCCATTGCCTTTCCGGCAGACCTCCAAGACGGCGTGCAGACCGTGCGCATGGATCCGCAAGACTGGCGCGTGGTGGTGCAAACGCTGGCATCTGGCACGCGCATTGTGGTGGCGCAGAGAGCCAGCGTACGCAACGACATTGCCCGCGACAGTGCCCTGCGCACCGTGCTGCCCTTTGTTGTCCTCATCCCGCTCTTGTTGCTGCTGGCGAGTGCGCTGATTCGCGCCATGCTCAGGCCGGTCAAGCACCTGGCGCACGACATAGATCAACGTGCAGAGCATGACCTGCGGGCGCTGAGCGAGGCTGGCATTCCGGCAGAAATCCGTCCCTTTGTGGTGGCCATCAACCGCTTGTTGGAGCGCGTGGCGCAAGCCATGGCCGATCAACGCCGCTTTCTGGCCGATGCGGCGCACGCCCTGCGCACACCCCTGACCGCTTTGTCCCTGCAATCCGAGTTGCTGGCCGCGGCCCCCATGTCCGGCCCGGCCAGGCAGCGGCTGGGCGCATTGCAAGAGGGCCTGGAGCGCGCACGCCAGTTGCTCAACCAGTTGCTGGCCCTGGCGCGCGCCCGGGACACGCCACAGCAAACCTTGCAGCCGGTCTCGCTGCGTGCCGTGGTGCTGCAGGTGGCAGAGGAGCTCATGCCGCTGGCGCGTGCCAAGGGCATTGACGTGGGTCTGCTGGGAGCGCAGGACCACAGCGTCTGGGCCAGCGAGACAGACCTGCGCACCCTGGTGATGAACCTGGTGGACAACGCCATACGCTACACACCAGAAGGCGGCAGGGTCGACCTGCGCGTGTGCCAGGACCAGGGTCGCCCCGCGTTGCAGGTGACAGACACCGGCCCCGGCATTGCCGAGGCGGAGCGTGCGCGCGTGTTTGACCCGTTCTACCGCCTGCTCGGCAGCGACACCCTGGGCTCGGGCCTGGGCCTGTCGATTGTGCAAAGCATTGCCCTGCGCATCGGTGCCAGGGTTGCCTTGGAGCATGCCAACGCGGAAGAAAAAACCGGACTGCGCGTGGTGGTGACGTTTTGACGTCGGGATTACGCCGGACTGCCCAGTGTTCTTTGCATCTGCTCGTCCATGGCGTCCACAGCGGGCACGCCGCGCGAGGGCTTGCTGCGCAGCAGCGCCACGTCCATCGAGGGCAAGGCGGGCAGCTCAAAGCCGGGCGGCAGATTCTGCAATATCTGCAAACCGGCGGGCACGCTGCAGCGCGTCAGCACCGCCACCGCCAGGCCGCTTTCCACGGCGGCCAGTTGCCCGGCCAGGCTGGAGCTGTGGTAGACCACGCGGTAAGGGCGTTTGCGGGCAGTCAGCGCGCGCAAGGCGGCCACGCGCGCCATGCTGGCTGCCTCGTACACGGCAATCGGCAGTGGGTCACGCCGCCAGGTATCAAACTGCGTTGAACCCACCCACACCAGCGGCTCCTGAAACAAAAAGCGCCCGCGCTGCGGCGTGTCGCGCGAGACCAGGGCCAGGTCCAGCTCGCCACGCGTCACCCGCGGGATGAGCGAGGTGGACTGCTCGCAGGTCAGCTCGATCTCCACACCGGAAAAGCGGCTGGCAAAGCTGCGCAGCACCGGCGTGAGGTAGCTCGACGCGTAGTCGTCCGGCACACCCAGGCGCACCCGGCCCGCCAGCTGCGGGCCGAACAGCGCGGTGTGGGTCTCGGCCTGCAACTCCAGCATGCGCCGGGCATAGACCAGCAGCTCGGTGCCTGCGGGCGTGAGGTCCATGTGGCGCGGGCCGCGCAGCAGCACCGCGCGGCCCAGGGCGCCTTCCAGCTTTTTGAGCTGCATGCTGACGGCGGACTGGGAACGGTGCAGCAGCGGGGCTGCCGCCGACAAGGAGCCCGCATCCACCACGGCCACAAAGGCGCGCAGCCAGTCGATCTGGAAGTCGGGGTAGGTCATGGGGTGTGTGCCTTGGTCTGATGCATTCGTCTTCATCATTCGATAAGCGAATGGTAGCGCTTTGAACTATGCGCTTTACCGCTTTCTTGCGGTCAACGAATATCAAGCCATGCACACCAAGGTCCTCCTCACCCCTGCCCCCATCACCGTCGCTGCCGCCACCGACCCGGCACAGCGCGCGCGCGACGGCCAGTGGCTGTTGGTTGCCGGGGGCATGCTGCTGGGCACGATTGGCGTATTTGTGCAGGAGGCGGGCCAGCACCCCTTGCTCACCGTGTGGTTCCGCTGCGCCTTTGGTGCGCTGGCCCTGCTGCTGTGGGGCCTGGCCAGTGGCCGCTCGCGCGAGCTGCGGCTGCAGCGTGCGAGCTGGTGGGTGGCAGCGGCCACGGGCTGCCTGATGATTCTGAACTGGGCCCTGTTCTTTGCCGCCATACCGCGCACCTCGATCGCCGTGGCCACCGTGGTGTTCCATATCCAGCCGATCTGGGTAATGGTGGCCGGTGCCCTTCTCCTGCGCGAGGCCGTGTCACCGGCGCAGTGGCTGGCCACGCTGGCAGCCCTTGGCGGGCTCACGCTCACCACCGGCCTGTTCGACGACATGAACGCGGCCAGGCGGGTGGACAGCGACTATGTGGCGGGCCTCTTGATGTGCCTGGGCGGCTCGCTCAGCTACGCCGCCGTGACGCTCATCGCCAAGACCGAACAACAGGTGAGCGCCTTTGCCCTGGCCTGGTGGCAGTGCTTGGTGGGTGTGCTGGTGTTGGCCTGGGTGCCGTTTGTGTATGGCCTGCCCACGCAGCCCAGCGCTTGGGCCTGGCTGGCCGGTCTGGGCGTGCTGCATACCGGCTTGGCCTATGCGCTGGTGTTTGCGGGCATGGCGCGGCTCACTCTGGGACGGATTGCGGTGCTGCAGTTTGTCTATCCGCTCACCGCCGTGCTGGTGGACTGGGCCGTGTATGGCCGCACGCTGAGACCTCTGCAGCTGGCGGGCGTGGCGACCATGGCGCTGGCGCTGTGGACCATTCGCAAGCCCAGGCTTGTGGTTGCGGCCTTCGACCGGGAATGACTCCGAGGGGCCTGGTCGCGCGCCATTTCGCCCTCAGGTACGGTGGCCTGGAGTTGCCGTGCCTCCGCGGCTGCCGAGGTTGCATGCCCCAGGTGCAAGGTCCACCAGCGTCGGCTGTCCTGGTAGCGCTGCTGCAGGGTGCTGCGGACCCACTGCACCATGGCGGTCTGCGCAAACGCAATTGCGGCGCACCTGTCCATGGCGGCATAGGCCCGCTTTTTCTCCAGATAGGCGTGGCAGGCCAGATCCGGCTGCAGGGGTGCCACCCCGCCGCGCGGATAGCTGCTGTGGTTGCCAGGGTTGTATTCAGACTGCACGGTTGTATTCCACATGGTGCTCTCCTAGGTTGATGTGCACGGGTCGGCGGGTTTGCCAGCTTCCCCATTCACACCGTTTGCGCCGGGCTGCGTGCCCGTTGATTTATCTGCGCTTCTGGTGTTTACTGGGTGCACAAACGATACAAACGAGGCGTAAGCGCGCTGTCCGTCCCAGCGTGAATTCCATGCAACTTCGACATTCACAGCTGCAAACTCCGGATGGCGCGCCGCTGCAGCTGCGGCTGCTAGGCCCTATGGAGGTGCACCTCCGTGGCACAGCGCTCCCCCTGGCCGCCCGCAAGTCCCGCGCGCTATTGGCCTACCTGGCCCTGCGCAGAGGGGCGCAGGTACCGCGCCAAACGCTGATGGGGCTGTTGTGGGGCAGCCGCAGCGAGGAGCAGGCCCGCGCCAGCCTGCGCCAGACCTTGTCGGCCTTGCGCCGGGAGTTGGGTCCCCACTCGGAAGACTGGCTGCTGACACCGCAGGACAGCGTCACCCTGGCCATCACCGGAGTATGGGTGGATACGGATGCGCTGGACGACGCACCGCACCAGTCCTCCGCGGCCACGCTGCAAGCCGCCGCAGCCCTGTTTCGTGGTGAGCTGCTGGAGGGGCTGGCACTCAATGAGCCGGGCTTTGATCAATGGTTATGGTCCGAGCGCGAACGGGTGCGCAGCCACATGCTGCGCGTCTGGGCTGCACTGGTGGCCGCGCTGGAGCAGGACAAGCGCATTGAAGAAGCCATCACCTACGCTGCAAAAGCGCTGGCCTTGGACCCCTTCCAGGAAGGCATGCACCGGCTGCTGATGGGCTTGTACCTGCAGCAAGGACGCCACGACGCCGCACTCGCCCAATTTGAGCAATGCCGCCGCACCCTGGCAGAGCAGCTGCATGCCACACCGGAACAGGCCACGCTGGATCTCATGGCCGAAGTGAAGGAGCGCCGGCAGCACTCCGGCGCCAGGGAGCCCAGGCAAAGCGGCACTGCGGGTGTGCGCGATTCAAGCCCGGCGATTGTTCAGACGCCACCGGCAGAGCCCGCGCCGCCAGAACACCCATCCATCGCCGTATTGCCGTTTACCAATATGTCGGCCGACCCCGAGCAGGAGTTCTTTTCAGACGGCATATCGGAAGACCTCATCACTGAACTGGGGCGCTACCGGGAGCTGTTTGTCATCGCGCGCAATTCGTCATTTGCGTTCAAGCACACGGTGGCTGACAGCCGCGCAGTCGGTCAGGCACTGGGGGTGCGCTACCTGCTGGAAGGTTCGGTGCGCAAAATGGGCAACCGCATCCGGGTCACGGCGCAACTGGTCGATACCTTGCAGGCCTCGCAGGTCTGGGCGGATCGCTATGACCGTGAAGTGACAGACCTGTTCGAGCTACAGGACGAACTGACCCGCTCCATCGTCTCCACGGTCAAGGGGCGGGTGGATGCCACCGTGGTGGAGCGCATGGCACGCAAGCCCATGGGCAATCTGTCAGCCTACGAATGCGTGCTGCGTGGCCAGGCCTTGGTTCACCAATTTACGCCGGAAAGCCTGGGGCAGGCCCGGGCCCACCTGGAGGCGGCCATTGCACTCGACCCCGGCATGGCGCGTGCCCACGGCTGGCTGGCCTATGTGGACGCGTATGAGAACCTGTACTGGAAAGTCCCATCGGCTACGCTGGACAGGGCCAGCCACAGGGCGCAACAAGGCCTGGCACTCGATGCCAATGACAATCGCTGCCATCTGGCCCTGGGGCTGGCCAGCCTGTTCCAAAACGCCTTTGAAAAAGCCGACCACCATCTGCACCGGGCGGCGGCGCTCAACCCCAACGATGACCTCAGCATGATTGAATTGGCGCGGTTCCAGATGTACACCAACGAGGCGCTCGAAGGTGCAGAGTTGGTACGTCGGGCCTTGCGACAAAACCCCTACCATCCCAACTGGTACTGGAACGTGCTTGCGCGCTGCCTGCATACGGCCCAACAGTACCAGGCGGCCATTGCGGCGCTGGAAAAACTGGAGACACTTCACTACTGGCACCACGGCTACCTGGGCGCATGCCACGCCGAACTCGGCCAGATGGACCTGGCAAAAAAACATGTGGCCTGTGCACTGGCGACCAAGCCGGATTTTTCCATTGCGCGCTTCAAGCTGGACCACCCCTACCGCGACAGCCGGGTGCTGGAGACGTTTTTTCAGGGCTACTACAAGGCGGGCTTTCCGGATTAGCGGTGGATTCAACCGCCCGCCTCCCGCCGGGTACTGCGTGAGTGCAGCCACTTCTCCGATCTGGGCGCTGCGTTCTCGTACGTACAAATGGCGGGCGCGCAACCAGGGTTGCCATCTGTCGCGAGCCCTTCTGCAGGCTACTCGCGCACGGTGGCCATCAGCGCGGCAAAGCCGATGAACACGCCACCGGTCACGCGGTTGAACACGCGCATCACACTGGCCCGGCGCAGATAGTGCGAGAGCTTGTGTCCGCTCAGGGCATAGACCAGGTACCAGCTCACCTCGATCACCGCAAAGGTGGCCAGCAGAATCGAGAACTGCGGCAGCGTGGGCTCAGAGGGGTTCAAAAACTGGGGGAAGAAGGCGGCCGCAAACAGAATCGCCTTGGGGTTGCTGGCCGCCACCAGCATGCCCTGGCGGTACAGGTGGTGCGGCACCGCGGTCTCGCGCGGTGCGTTGGCCAGCGTGTCATCTGTATCCGCCACCGGCGAGCGCCAGCCCTGGACGCCCAGGTAAGCCAGATAGGCCGCACCGGCCAGGCGCAGGGTGTCAAACACGGTGGGAAAGGCCTGCAGCAAGGCGCCCATGCCAGCGGCCGAGATGCACATCATGGCCAGCAGCGACGTCATGCAGCCGCCCATGGTGGCAATGGCGGCGCGCCAGCCAAAGCGCGCGCTGTGGCTCATCACCAGCAGCATGTTCGGTCCGGGCGTGGCCGACACCACAAAGGCCATGGCCACAAAGAGCCACCAGGTGTGCAGGTTCATGAGAAGGGAATTCCAAGCTGAAGGATTGAAGGCCCTCCATTGTGGGGCCTGGCGTGGCGCGGCCTTGACGCAGTGTGTTGTCTGGTGCGGTGCGGACTTGCTTGCGAAGTGCTCAGGGCTGCAGGATGTCATTTGTTTGAACGTGATTTTGGCTTGTGTGGTTTTGGCTTGCTGTGGGCCTCCAGCAGCAGGCGCGTCTTCTCAATTTCTTGCTGCAAGACTGCGGCATCGGGCAATACGGTCTGGTAGTTGGCCGCCATGATCTTGTTGGGCAAACCTTCCAAGGCATAGCGTGCCAGCGCATGGCCCTTGTCTGCACAGAGTATCAAACCTACGGGTGGGTTCTCGTCCGGCAGAGTCCAGTTTTCCTTGGCATAGTTGCAATACATATGCATCTGGCCTGCATCCGCATGGGTCAGGCCGCTGAGTTTGAGGTCGATGATTACCAGACAACGTAAGCGGCGATGAAAAAGCAGCAGATCAACCCGGTACCAGGTCTGGTCAATGCGCAAACGCCGCTGCCGTCCCACAAAGGCGAAATCACTGCCTAGTTCCAGCATGAAGTCCTCCAGCCTGTGTATGAGGGCTGCTTCAAGCTGCGTCTCGGAGTATTCGTCCTTGAGGTTCAGGAACTCCAGGATGTAGGGGTCTTTTACCGCATCGTCCGGCTGAATGGCGTCCTGCGGCGTGGCATTGGCCCCCTTGCTCAGCATCGCCGCCTTGTTTTTGGACAGGGCGGTGCGTTCATAAAACTGGCTGCCAATCTGGCGGTCCAACTGACGCACACTCCAGCCGCTGCGCAGAGACTCTTCTTCATAGAACTGTCTTGCGCTTTCGTTCTTGACGGTCAGCAGGCGGACGTAGGCTGACCAAGGAAGTGGAAAGGCTTGAGCCAAATCATTCAAGCCCAGCGCATGGGTGAATTCGCCAGACACTGTCTGGCGAATCTTCTCAGGAGCCCAAGTGAGAAAGAACTGCCGCATTTGCTGCAGGTTCTGGCGACTGAAGCCACGGCCAAACTGCAGAGTCAAATCATGCGAAAGTCGTTCTACCAACTGCTCACCGTATCACGCACGGAGCCTATCCTTCTGCTCAGCCTCCACAATGCGTCGGCCAATTTCCCAGTAGCTTGCCGTCATCAGCGCATTGACGTGGCGAGCAGCAGCAAGACGGGCGGTGCTGAGCAGTTGGACAATGCCGCCGCTGATGGCAGCATAGCCAGGGACTGTCGCTGCGGAACGACCTTTGGACGATGCAGATGGTGCCTTCATGGTGAGCCACTCTTTTGTACGATTGGAGATTCAATTCAATCATAGCGCGGCAAAACCCGACTTTCAATTTCCGGTAGCCGCGTTTGCAGCAATGGACCGATCAGACTGCTTCTACAACCCCGCACTTACCCGCAAGGGCAGCTCAGCCGCCAGCAGCCCCTGCACCACATCCCCCACCACAATCACTCCCGGGCTGCCCATGCCCTCGCGCTCAATCGTGGCGTGCAGTTCGCCCAGTGTGCAAGCGGCATGGCGCTGCTGGGGCAGGCTGGCGTTCTGGATGATGGCCACGGGGGTGTCCGCATGCAGGCCGTGCAGCAGTTCGCTCTGGATATGGGCGGAGCCGCTCACACCCATGTAGATCACCAAGGTCAGCTTGGCCTGGCGCGCCGTATGGGAGAGCGCCCGCCAGTCGGTGCCGGTGTCGCCGGGCTTGGCGTGGCCGGTAACGAACACCACGCCATGCGCGTGTTCGCGGTGGGTGAGCGGGGTGTTGAGCGAGGTGACTGCTGCCAGGCCGGAGGTGATGCCGTTGACCACCGAGACGCGCACACCGGCGGCCTGCAGGTGTTCCACCTCTTCGCCACCGCGCCCGAACAGAAAGGGGTCGCCGCCCTTGAGGCGCACCACGGTCTCGCCCTCAAGAGCCGCCGTGATCATCAGTTTCTCGATAAACGATTGCGGCGTGGACTTGCAACCACCGCGTTTTCCCACCCAGACCACGCGGGCCGTGCTGGATGCCAAGGCGACGATGGGCTCGCTCACCAAGTCATCCACCAACAACAAGGTGGCCGCTTGGATGGCCTTGAGGGCCTTGAGGGTCAGCAGCTCCGGGTCGCCGGGGCCGGCACCGACCAGGGTTACCTGGCCGCTGGCGGGCATGGAAGATAAATCGTTGTTCACAGTGTTCAGGCGGTTTGGTCAGCCAGGATGGGGATGGTGGGCGCGTTGTCGCTGCTGCGCACCATGCGCTGCAGTTCGGGTACGCAAGAGCCGCAGTTGGTGCCGCATTGCAGCGCACCCTGCAATTTTGCCAGCCGCTCGGCGGGGTTACCGACGCATGATTTTAATTGGTCCGCAATGGCCATGTCTCTGACGTTGAAGCAGGTACACACCACTTTGCCTTTGGACACCATTGCCACGGGCGGCTTGGCCACTGGCAGCAGCAATGCACGGCCATAGGCCTGTGCGGCCTGCTCATCCTGCAGCAGGTTGCTGATCCAGCCCTGGGCGCTGGTGTCACCGGCGAGTAGAAAGCCATCGAGCCGGATGTCATCGCCCACGCGCAGCAGGCGCATGGCGCGGCGCTGGCCACGCTTGGCATCGGCATAGCGCACCACCTCGGCACCCTGCAATTGCAGGATCGCTTCGATGCGCTCCAGCAGCGCGCTTGGCACCGCCTCACTGGCGGCGGCGCGGAACAGAATGCCCTGACGCTCTGTGTTTCCAGCGGCCGGGGTGTTGGCAAAGGGCACGCAGCTGGCAAAGGCAAACTCGGCCATCAGGGTCTGGAGGTGCACGCGGGCCTGCAAGGCCTGCTCGTCGGGCAGCCAGGCCATGGCCAGCAGCGTCCAGGGCAACTCGGCCTTGAGCACCTTGACGGCGGCGTGCTTGAACTCGGGCTGTTTGGAGTCCGGACAAAAGGCCGAAGTGGTCAAGGCGTTGACCCCGGCCAGGCGTTCACCGCTGCCGCTGCGCCCACTCAAAAACTCTTCGCCCCAGTGCATGGCCAGAAAGACCTGGCTCATGCCTTGTTCCTTGCTGGCTTGCACCGGCACCAGAATCGAGCCGCGCTTGCTGGTCACATGCACCAGATCGCCCTCGGCCAAAAGACGCCGCGCCATGTCCTGCGGATGCATTTGCAGGGCCGGTTCGCGCACGTGGCCAAACAGGCGGCCCAGCGTGCCGGTGCGGCTCATGCCGTGCCACTGGTCGCGCAGGCGGCCGGTGTTCGGGGAAAAGGGATAGCGCGCTTCGCGCGGCTCGGCCACGGGCTTGTAAGTCACGTTGGCAAATTGCGCGCGGCCATCGGACGTGGGGAAGATGCCGTCGGTGTACAGGCGCGCTGTGCCCTGCTTTGAACCCTCGGGGAAAGGCCATTGCTGGGGCGCTTCTTCCAGCATGGCATAGGACAGGCCGGTGATATCCAGATCGCGGCCGCGGGTGGATTCGCGGTGCTCATTCCAGATGGACTCCGGATTGGCATAGGGGAACAGCGTGGTGTTCGCACGCCCTAGTGCCACTTCCAGACGCTGGGCGAAGTCCACGGCAATCGACCAGTCGTGGCGGGGGGCGTTGTGGGTCGGAGTCTGGGTGGCGGAGCGCTCTGCTCCGTGTCCCCCGCCCGCTGCGCGGGCTCCTCCTTTACCTACGCAGAGCGCTCCACCACCCAGCCTCTCGGCGGTGCTCCCGTCTGCGAGGTTGAGGGGTTCAACTGCAGCCCTCACTCTGGAAATGCGCCGCTCGCTATTGGTAACCGTGCCCTCCTTCTCACCCCAAGTGGTCGCTGGCAAAAGTAGGTCGGCGTAGGCGCAGGTGGCCGTCGTCGCAAACGCCTCCTGCACCACGACCAATTCACAACGCCCCAGAGCGCGATGCACCGTGGCCTGGTCGGGCATGCTTTGGGCGGGGTTGGTGCAGGCAATCCACAGGGCTTTGATCTCGCCATCGGCGGCAGCCTGGAACATTTCCACTGCGGTCTTGCCGGGCTTGGAGGGCACGTCGTCCACACCCCACAGCGCGGCCACTTCCGCGCGGTGTGTGGGGTTGGAGAGATCGCGGTGGGCGCTGAGCAAATTGGCCAGGCCACCGACCTCGCGCCCGCCCATGGCATTGGGCTGGCCGGTGAGTGAAAACGGTCCCGCGCCGGGTTTGCCGATCTGACCGGTGGCCAGGTGCAGATTGATGAGGGCCGCATTCTTGGCGGTGCCACTGCTGGACTGGTTGAGCCCTTGGCAATATAGGCTGAGTGTGGCTTGGCGGGGGGCAGCGGAGACCGATCCGTCAGGCGCGGCCTGCATGTGGCCCAGGCCTGCGAACAGGCGTGTGGCCTGCAGCAGTGCCTCT
Source organism: Comamonadaceae bacterium (assembly GCA_947374485.1). Classification (GTDB taxonomy): domain Bacteria; phylum Pseudomonadota; class Gammaproteobacteria; order Burkholderiales; family Burkholderiaceae_C; genus Allorhodoferax. Next base: position 26,273 of record CANCCF010000008.1, read on the forward strand.
TTGCTGATGCCGCAAATTTGCGCCACAGTGTCAGGCGTGCAGTCGCGCACCGTGGCTTTCAGTTCGTCAAAGCCCTTGGTGTGCGCGGCCACATAGCTTGTATCGAGCCAGCCTTCCCACAACATCAGGTGCAGCATGCCGTTGAAGAGCATGACATCGGTGCCGGGCTGAATGGCCAGGTGCAAATCGGCCATGTCGGCGGTGTCGGTGCGGCGCGGGTCCACCACCACAATCTTCAATGCGGGGTTCTTTTTCTTCGCGTCTTCGATGCGGCGAAACAGCACCGGGTGCGCATAAGCTGTGTTGGAGCCGACGATGAACAAGGTGCTGGCGTGCATGACGTCGTCGTAGCAGGCCGGAGGTGCATCGGCGCCCAGCGTCTTCTTGTAGCCCGCCACCGCGCTGCTCATGCACAGGCGCGAGTTGGTGTCGATGTTGTTGGTGCGAATCAGCCCCTTGGCCAGCTTGTTGAAGACGTAATAGTCCTCGGTGAGCAACTGGCCGGAGACATAAAAACCCACGGCATCGGGGCCGTGGTCGCGGATGATGCGCGCGAAGCTGTTGGTGGCGTGGGTCAGCGCCGCCTCCCAGGTGACCGCCTGCGCTGCGGCACCGCGCACAAGTCGCTGCAGGGGTTGCAGCAGGCGCGTTTGCAGGGTGACCGGCGCGCTGGCCGTCTGGTGCAGGGTGCTGCCCTTGGAACACAGGCGGCCGAAGTTGGCCGGATGGTCCGGGTCGCCGCGCACGCCGGTGATCTGCGCGTTTTCACTTTCGATGATGACGCCACAGCCCACCCCACAGTACGGACAGGTGGACCTGGTTTCTTGCATGGCGACGTTCACTCGTGCTTCTTAAACGGCAGCGTTACGGCGTGCAGGCCCGGCCACCGGCCGCAGCAGGTCGGTGGCGTGGCCCTGCAGTTCCTCCGCCTTCAGGTACACCGCGCCATCCACAAGCTGCACGCCGAATTGGGGCGTGCAGCCCTCATCGGGTGCCGAGGCCTGCCCGTCGCACAGGCCAATGGTCCAGTTGTGCAGCGGGCACGCCACGCTGCTGCCAAACACAATGCCCTGGCTCAGGGGTCCGCCCTTGTGCGGGCAACGGTCCAAGAGCGCAAAGACTTCGTCCTGGCTGTTGCGAAACACGGCCACGTCGATGCCGTGTTCGCGGGCGACGCGGCGCGATCCCAGCACCGGGATGTCGGTAAGCTGGCAAATCAAGGTCCATGTGTTCGTATCGGGGCTCATGCTGCCACCCCTTCCTTGGCCGTCAGCGTATCAAACTGGCGCGTGTCCACTTGTGCGTCCTTGAAATCAAACCAGGGATCGGGCTCGCCATCCAGGGCGAACTGCAGGCGCTCCCACAGGGCTTTGCGGCCTTCGTGGTCTTCCAGAATGCGTTTTTTCACATAGTCCAGGCCGACACGGTTGACGTAATGCACGGTGCGCTCCAGGTACCAGCCTTCTTGCCTATACAGCTCACAGAAGGCGCCGGTGTACTCCAGCACTTCGGTAGCGGTCTTCAGCTTGGTGAAGAAGTGCGCCACTTCGGTCTTGATACCGCCGTTGCCTGCGACGTACATCTCCCAGCCGCTGTCCACGCCGATGATGCCCACGTCCTTGATGCCTGCCTCAGCGCAATTGCGCGGGCAGCCGCTCACAGCAAATTTGACTTTGTGCGGGGCATACATGCGCCACATGGCGCGCTCCAGGTCCTTGCCCATTTGGGTACTGTCCTGCGTGCCCATGCGGCACCACTCGGAGCCCACACAAGTCTTCACTGTGCGCAGGGCCTTGGCGTAAGCGTGGCCGCTGGGCATGCCGATGTCTTTCCACACGCCCACCAGGTCTTCCTTCTTCACGCCGAGTAAATCGATGCGCTGGCCGCCGGTGACCTTGACGGTGGGAATGTTGTACTTGTCCACCGCATCCGCAATGCGGCGCAACTCGCTGGCCGTGGTCTCGCCACCCCACATGCGCGGGATGACCGAATAGGTGCCGTCCTTCTGGATGTTGGCGTGGCTGCGTTCGTTGATGAAGCGGCTTTGCGGATCGTCCACCGCTTCCTTGGGCCAGCTGCTGATCAGGTAGTAATTCACTGCGGGTCTGCAGGAGGCGCAGCCGTTGGGCGTCTTCCAGTCCAGGTGCTTGAAGACAGCGGCGATGGTGAGCAGCTTGCTGCCGTCGGCCAGCGTGGTGCGAATCGATTCACGCACCGCCGCGTGGCCATGCTCGGTGCAGCCGCACATGGCTTTCGTTTTGGGTGTGGCGGAGTAGTCGCCCCCGGCGGTGAACATCAGAATCTGTTCCACCAGGCCGGTACACGACCCGCAGGACGCACTGGCCTTGGTGTGCTTGCGCACCTCCTCAATGGTGAACAGGCCCTTGTCTTTGATGGCCTTGCAGATGGTGCCTTTTTTGACGCCGTTGCAGCCGCACACTTCCGCATCGTCGGGCATGGTGGCGGCCTTGCTGTGGCCTTCGTGGCCCACGTCGCCGATATTGCTTTCACCAAACATCAGCTTGTCGCGGATGTCGGCGATGCTGCGGCCGTCGCGCAAAAGTTTGAAGTACCAGCTGCCGTCCACGGTGTCGCCGTACATGCAGGCACCGATGAGCTTGTCGTCCTGGATCACCAGCTTTTTGTAGACGCCGCCAAAGGGGTCGCTCATCACGATTTCTTCGGTGTTCTCGCCGCCCATGAAGTTGCCCGCACTGAACAGGTCAATGCCGGTCACCTTGAGCTTGGTGGAGGTCAGCGAGCCTTGGTAGCGGCCAATGCCGAACAGCGCCAGGTGGTTGGCTGCGACCTTGGCCTGCTCGAACAGAGGCGCCACCAGGCCGTAGGCAATGCCCCGGTGCGCGGCGCATTCGCCCACGCTGTAGATGCGCGCGTCGGTCACGGTCTGCATGGTGTCGGTGACCACAATGCCCTTGTCCACGTGCAGGCGCATGCTGGCGGCGAGTGCGGTGTTGGGGCGTATGCCCACGGCCATCACCACCAGGTCGGCGGGGAGCTCGGTGCCATCCTTGAATTGGATGGCTTTCACACGCCCCGCTTTGCCCTCATTTTCGGAACCCACGAGCGCTTGCGTCTGCGCACCCATCAGGAAATTCAGGCCGCGCGCTTCCAGCGACTTGCGCAAGAGCCCACCGGCCACGCTGTCCAACTGGCGCTCCATCAGCGTGGGCATGACGTGCACCACGCTCACCGTCATGCCGCGCAGCATCAGGCCATTGGCGGCCTCCAGGCCCAAGAGGCCGCCGCCGATCACCACCGCGTGCTTGTATTTCGTAGCGGCGTCGATCATGGCGTTGGTGTCGGCAATGTCGCGGTAGGCAATCACGCCTTCCAGGTCTTTGCCGGGCACGGGCAGGATGAAAGGGTTGGAGCCGGTGCAGATCAACAAGCGGTCATACGCGGCTTCGATGACGCTGCCGTCAGTTGACGTGGCGCGCACGATGCGCTTGATGCGGTCCACTTCGGTGACGGTTTTGCCTGCGTGCAGGGTGATGTGGTTTTCTTCGTACCAGCTGAAGGGGTTGAGAATGATCTCTTCAATGGTCTGCTCACCGGCCAGCACCGGGCTTAAGAGAATGCGGTTGTAGTTGGGGTGGGGCTCGGCGCCGAACACCGTGATGTCATACAAATCAGGTGCGATTTTCAGCAGCTCTTCAATGGTGCGCACACCGGCCATGCCGTTGCCGACCATGACGAGTTTTTGTTTTGGCTTCATTTGCTTTCTCCTGTTTTGCTTCCGGCGGAGCTTTTAAACTCACCCCCTATACCCCAACCCCTTTCCACCCTCGCCAGGGCGGAAAGGGGAGCCAAATACACATTTGGTGGCTGCCCGCCGAATACGGTGCTACTGGCGTGAGGTTGCGCTGCGTTTGTGGGCGCCCGCAAAGGTGAACCTGCGGTCGTAGTCCATGGGGATGGAATGGCTCGCCCCGAGCGGGCCGCAAAGCGCCCGCCGTTGCCGCAATCCAAGGCGACGAGGTCTCTACGACCGCAGGTTTGAAGCCTCGGCGCCCAAAAGCAGTGGCGACCGTGTGGCCGTAGCCGCGCAGCCGGAGCGAAGCAATCAAATGGGGCTGTCAGGCTCCCCTTTCCGCCCTGGCGAGGGTGGAAAGGGGCTGGGGGATAGGGGGTGTGTTCAAAGGCAGCTCGCGCAGCCAACACACCAAAAGATGACAGCATGCTCAAGCCACCTTCTCCACATGCGCCTGGCGCGTGTACAGAAAATCAATCACGGCCTTGCGGTAGCCCAGGTAATCAGGGCTGTCGGCCAGAGCAACGCGCGACCGGGGCCGAGGTAGATCGACAGCAAGCACTTCGCCAATCGTGGCCGCAGGCCCGTTGGTCATCATCACAATCTTGTCGGACAGCAACACCGCCTCGTCCACATCGTGCGTCACCATCACCACCGTGCTTTGGGTGCGCGCCACGATTTCAAGCAGCTCGTCTTGCAGCTTGGCGCGGGTGAGTGCGTCCAGGGCGCCAAAGGGCTCGTCCATCAGCAGGACTTTGGGCTCCATGGCCAGGGCGCGGGCAATGCCCACGCGCTGCTTCATGCCGCCCGATATTTCGCCGGGGCGCTTTTGTGCAGCGGCCGTCAGGCCCACCAGGGCCAGCGCGGCATCGGTGCGGGCCATCAGTTGCGCCTTGTTTTCGGACGCAGCTCCGGTGCTCTTGGAAGCGGCGCCAAACACACGCTCCACGCCCAGATAGACATTCTCGAAACAGGTGAGCCAGGGCAGCAGTGAATGGTTCTGGAACACCACCGCACGCTCGGGGCCGGGCCCGGCAATCTCGCGGTTGGCGCACAGCAGGTGGCCCTCGGTGGGCATGGTCAGCCCGGCTATCAAGTTGAGCAGCGTGGACTTGCCGCAGCCGCTGTGGCCAATCAGCGCCACAAACTCGCCCTTGGCCACCGTCAGGTGGATGTCGCGCAGGGCCGGGAAGGAACCCTTCTTGGTCTTGAAGGTCTGGGCCACGCCCTGCACTTCGATGAATTTCGCGTTCATGCTGTCTGCGCTCATGACTTCACCTCTTCGAATGTGAATGCGGTTGCGATTTTGATCAGCGCGTATTCCAGCATCAGGCCGACGATGCCGATCACAAAGATGGCGATGATGATGTTCTTGACGTTGAGGTTGTTCCACTCGTCCCAGACCCAGAAGCCAATGCCCACGCCACCGGTCAGCATCTCGGCGGCCACAATCACCAGCCAGGCTGTGCCCACGGCCAGGCGCACACCCGTCAACATATACGGCAGCACCGAGGGGAACAGGATCTTGGTGACGATCTTCCATTCACTCAGGTTGAGGACGCGCGCCACGTTCATATAGTCCTGCGGCACCCGCTGCACGCCGACGGCCGTGTTGATGACCATGGGCCAGATGGAGCAGATAAAAATCGTCCAGATGGCGGCCGGGTTCGCACCCTTGAACACCAAGAGGCCAATGGGCAACCAGGCCAACGGAGAGACCGGGCGCATCAGGCTGATGAGCGGGCTGAACATGCGGCTCATGAATTCAAAGCGACCGATCACAAAGCCCGCCGGTATGCCCACCACGGCTGCCAGGCCAAAGCCCAGTGCCACCCGCTGCAGCGAGGCCAGCACGTTCCAGCCCACGCCCTGGTCGTTGGGGCCTTTGCGGTAGAACGGGTCGCTGAAGATGCTCACCGCCTGCTGGGCGGTGTCCCACGGCGTGGGGATGCTGCCCGCCGTGCCCATGCTGACCATGGACCAGATGATGACCAGCAGCACCAGGCCCAGCACCGGCGGCATCACGGCCATCAGGAGGCCGTTCCAGTCGAAGCCGGGCTTGGCTGCGGGTGGCATGGGGGCAGCAACGGTAGCTTGGGGGCTTGCCTTCTGCATGACGGCCACGTCGTCGGCCGCAGCGGCCAAGGGGGAATGAAAAACAGCGCTGACCATGGTGTGTCCTTAGACTTTGATTTTGAAAGATTCAGCGTACTTTTTCGGGTCCTTGCCGTCCCAGACGATGCCGTCCATCAGCTTGCTGGAGCGCATCGCATCCTTGGGCACCGGCGTCTTGGTGGCCGTGGCCGCCTGCTTGTAGATATCGATCTGGTTGATCTGCTTGGCCACCGCCAGGTAATCGGGATGCTCTTTGAGCAAGCCCCAGCGCTTGTGTTGCGTAAGGAACCACATGCCGTCCGACAGGTAGGGGAAGTTCACCGCGCCGTCGTTGTAGAACTTCATGTAGTTGGGGTCGTCCCAGGTCTTGCCCATGCCGTTCTGGTAGCGGCCCAGGATGCGCTGGTTGATGGCGTCCACGCTGGTGTTCACATAGCTCTTGTCGGCAATGGTTTCGGCCATCTTGTTCTTGTTGGACAGGCTGGCATCGATCCACTTGCTGGCCTCCAGCACCGCAGCGGTGACGGCGCGTGCGGTGTTGGGGTATTTTTTGACAAAGTCGCCGGTGGTGCCCAGCACTTTTTCCGGGTGGTCTCTCCAGATGTCCTGGGTGGTGGTGGCGGTCACGCCAATGCCGTCGATGATGGCGCGGTGGTTCCAGGGCTCGCCCACGCAGAAGCCATCCATATTGCCCACGCGCATATTGGCCACCATTTGTGGCGGCGGCACGGTGATGACCTTGGAGTCGCTCATGGGGTTGATGCCGTTGGCCGCCATCCAGTAGTACAGCCACATGGCGTGCGTGCCGGTGGGGAAGGTCTGGGCAAAGGTGTATTCGCGCTTTTCAGCGGCCATCAGCTTGGCCAGGCCCGCACCATCCACCGCACCCTTGTCAGCCAGCTTCTTGGACAGCGAAATGGCCTGCCCGTTGTTGTTGATGGTCATCATTGCGGCCATGTCTTTCTTGGGGCCGCCAATGCCGAGGTGCACGCCGTAGATCAGGCCATACAGCACGTGGGCAAAGTCCAATTCGCCCGATACCAGCTTGTCGCGCACACCGGCCCAGCTCGATTCCTTGCTGGGGATGATCTTCACGCCGTACTTCTGGTCAATGCCCAGCACCGAGGCCATGACCACGCTGGCGCAGTCGGTCAGCGGGATGAAGCCGATTTTGACCTCGGTTTTTTCCGGGGCGTCGGAGCCACCGGCATAGACCGCAGCGCGCAGCGCGGGGTCCACACCAAAGGCGCCGATGGCGGCGGTTTGCAACACGGCGCGGCGTGTGAGCTTGGTTTTCAGAAGATCCGTCATGGCAGCACTCCACAAGATAAAAAAACAAAACAAAAAAGGCGTCCGCACAGGGCTCACTCGCATGAAGCGGTGAACCCGTGGGGACGCCTTTGTCCTTTGGATGTGCTGCAACCGCCGTTGGCTGCTGCACATCGCATGACCATTGCTGGTCTTGTTCTTACCTACGCAATCTGCGTGCCAGGCTTTTCTTGGGATTTGAAGGCCGGGATGTGCGACTGAGGGTGTTTGTGCGATCCAAATTTGTGCAACGCACCAAACGCGGGACGGGCGGGAGTCCCAACGCTCGTTAACCGAGCAGGTCGGCCACATCCAGCATGCGCTGGGCCACTTCCACCATCTTGAGGTTCTTGTCCATGGCGGCCTTGCGCAGGCGGGCATAGGCATCGGCCTCGCTGAGCTTTTGGCGCTCCATCAGAAGGGCCTTGGCGCGGTCAATGACGCGGCGGTCCTGCATGCTCGCGCTGAGTTCGCTCAGTTCGCTGCGTGCGGCGGCCAGCTCCTGGCGCAGGGCCTGCTCGTGCTGGAAGCGGGCCATGGCCACGTCCAGAATCGGGCGTATGCGGTCGGACTGCAGCCCGGCCACGATGTACGCCGACACACCGGCCGCCACGGCCGCGCGCGCGTGGCCGCTGTCGTGGTCGTTGGTGAACATGACGATGGGGCGGCGCGCATCACGCGTGGCCATGACCACGTGCTCGAGCGCATCGCGCGCGTCGCTCTCGGCATCCACAATGATCAGGTCGGGGCGCAACTGCGCCAGGCGCTCGGTGAGGAACACGTCCGAGGGCAAGGACGCCACCAAATTGAAGCCGCTCTCCAAGAGGCCAATGCGCAGGCTGCGTGAACGCTCGGCCTGCTCGCGGGCGTGCTCGTCATCCGGATCGAGCAGCTCCAGGTCGGGGGCGATGACAACAATGCGGATAGCTTCAGACATGCCGCAGGCTCGACGCAAAATTCGCGCCATGCGCCAGTGGCCCAAATGCGGTGGGGTCACTACCATTGGGAGCCTTCGGGCGGCAGGTGTAAGTTCTGGTTGGATCCACACGACTACCCGAGGTAGCCCCTGCGCGTGCAGCCAGGGCCCCGGTTCGTCGTCTTTCCCGTGCGGAGTACAACCACATCATGAATCCATTGGCGCTTATTTCCACCGCGGTGTCGTACCGGCTGCGCTTGGTGAACTCTGAGGCAGATTTGCGCGCGGTGCAGGCACTGCGCTATGCCGTGTTCAACCTGGAGTTGCAAGAAGGCCTGGCGCAGTCCCATGCCACCGGTCTGGACGTGGACCCGTTCGATGCGGTATGCGATCACCTGATGGTGGAGCGCGTGGCCGACGGTGCCGTCGTGGGCACGTACCGCATGCAAACCGGCTCCCGCGCGGCGCTGCATATCGGCTACTACTGCGCCCAGGAATTCGCGTTTTCTGTGTATGAGCCCTATCGCAGCGAAATTCTGGAGCTGGGCCGCGCCTGCATCGCGCGCGAGCACCGGTCCATGCAGGTGCTCAGCCTGCTGTGGCGTGGCATTGCGGAGTACGCCAATGCGCACGGTGCGCGCTATCTGCTGGGCTGCAGTTCCCTGACCTCACAAGACCCGGCACAGGGCCATGCCGCATATGCCCGCATGGCCCCAAACCTGGCCCCTGCCCACTTGGGGACTACGCCGCTTGCCCCCTACCGCCTGGCTGCTGCACCGGGGCCCGTGGTGCGGGCGGATATTCCCAAATTGCTATCGGCCTATCTGGCCTTGGGCGCGTGGATATGTGGCCCACCGGCCCTGGACCGGGCCTTTGGCACGATCGACTTTTTGACCTGCCTGGATCTGCAAGCCCCCCACATGGCGCAAAGGCGCAAGCGCTTTGGCATTAAGCTCTGAGCCGACGCCCTCCTCCAGCACCCATGCAAGCCTCCCACCATCCCAAACCCCCTTTCAGGGCCCTCAAGTTTTTACAGATCGCCAACCACTTTCGCTACGCGCTGTTTCTGGTGTACGCGCGCTTTCCCGGCGCGACACGGCAGCGCATCGGGCAGCATTTCCAGCAATGGGCCCGTCAGGTACTGCACACCCTGCAGATCCAGGTTCAATGCAACCGCGCACCGCCCGATGGCTTTGCCGGGCTGGTGGTTTGCAACCACCTGTCCTGGCTGGACATCCTGGTTCTGCAGACGCTGATGCCCGGAAGCTTCGTGGCCAAAAAAGAGGTGCGCAGCTGGCCCCTGGTCGGCTATTTGGCGGCGGCCTGTTCAACCATCTTTGTGGACCGGGGTTCGCGCCATTCAGCCCGCCACATGGTGGAGCGCACCGCCGAGGCCATCCGGCAGGGCAGTGCCGTGGTCGTATTTCCGGAGGGCACCAGCAGCGACGGCAGCAGCCTGGGGGCCTTTCACGCCAATATTTTTGAGAGTGCCATCCGCGCGGGCTCCGGCGTGCAACTGGTGACGCTGCAATACCGCGATGCAAGAACCGGAAAGGCCGCTGCGGACGCGCACTACATTGGCGAGATGAGCTTTTTGTCCTCGCTGTGGCGCGTGCTTGGCAGCGCATCCATCACGGCCACCGTGCATATCGGCGAATGCATCGATGCCCAGGGGCAGACCCGCAAGGCGCTGGCGCAACAGGCTTTTGAGGGCATACGCAGCCAACTCCATTCCGGGGACTGACAGCCGGGGCTTCTTGCCCGACCTGCAGGCAGTGCCGGGCCCGCAAACTGCCTTGCAGAAAGCCAGCCCCAAATGTGTCACGGTTCCCGGCGCTGGAAGAAAGTTCCCGGTCTAAGCGCTGAGCTGGCGCAGCTTGATAAACGCCAGCGCTGCCATCACCGCGTCGTTGAGCGCATCGTGGGCCTCACGCAGGGGCAGGCCGAGGTCGCGCATCATGGTGTCAAAGCGCAGGTCGATGCGCGGCGCGTCCTGCCGGGTGTGGGCCGGTTGCTGGCGGTACTTGTAGTCGTAGTACAGGCCCGACACTTCAATCTTCGGTTGCGGCAGGCCCTGGCCCAGCATGGGGAACAAGGCCTTGTTCAGCATGGCCACGTCGAACTCCAGGTAGTAGCCCACCAGCGGGCGACTGCCAATGAAGCGCATGAGCTGCTTCATGGCCTCGTCAATCGGCAGGCCCTGGGCCACATCGCGTGCGCGCAGGCGGTGGATCTTCACGCTCTCTGCCGAGACGCCGTGCTGGGGCTTGACCAACAGCTCCAGCCGCTCGCTGGTCATGATGCGGTTACCCACAATGCGCACCGCGCCGATGGAGATGATTTCATCCTTGCCCACGTTCAGGCCGGTGGTCTCGCAGTCCAGCGACACCCATTCGTTGGGCGGGGCCGGGTCGAACATGAAGCGGAACTCGGGGTGGCCCAGGTGGTAGATCAGCCACTCGCGCTTGAGTGCGGCCCACCAGCGCAGAGGCAGAAACCCGACGCTCACCCCACGGCCTCCAGATGGAAGCGCAGACGCAGCAGAATCTTGAAGCGCTTGACTACACTGAGCGTGTCTTTGAGCAGGTCACGGTCCAGGCTGCTGAGCTTCTCGACATCAATCGAGCCGGTGACCGGGCGGCCCGTATCCAGTTCGGCCAGGCCCGCCTTGAGTTTGAGGCCCATGAAAAAATACAGGCTGTCGGTGAGGTCGCCTGCCATCTCGCTTGAGAGCGCCTCCAGCCCCACCAGCGCGTTGATGCGCGCGGTGGTGCCGGTCTCGGCAAGGCGGTGGGCCAGCGCCAGGCTGCGCACGCCGTGCACCAGCGGGAAGATGCCTTCCTTTTTGATGTTGAGCTGGCGGGCGTCCTCGCCGCCCAGGCCCAGCAGGCGGTTCCACCAGCCGGTGCTGCTGCCAAAGGCGTCGATGGCAGACGCGAAACGGCTGAGCATGGCGTCGTTGTCGGTGGCCAGCTGGGCCAGGCCCTTCTGCACCGCCTCCAGCAGGTGCGCATCGCCACACACGGCGTGCGCATCCATGAAGATGGCCAGCTTCATCAGGCTGTCGCCGTCGGGCATGATGAGCCACTGCCGCGCCATCTGCGCAAAGCCGCTGGCGGTGTGGCGCCAGTCGGCGTTGCTGACCATGATGTGGCCGGGGCACTCGGGGTAGCCAAAGCTGGCCAGCGCCTGCGAGAAGCGCTGGCAGATCGCGTCCAGGTCATCGGGGGGCGTATAGCCGTCGCGCAGCACCAGGCCGTTGTCCTGGTCGGTCTTGAGCAGTTGCTCGCCCCGACCCTCGCTGCCCATGACGAAGAGACAGCTGTTGGCCACCAGCCCGGGCGGCGCAAGCAGGCTCCAGGCGCGCTCGAACAAGCGGGCGTTGAGCTGCTGCACCAGGCTGGCGATCAGGTTCACGCGCGAGCCGCTGCGGTACAGGAGTGCCATCATGCGGGTGATTTGCGCGGCGGCCTGGCTCAGGCCCTCCATGTCTTTGGCGTCTTCAATTTTTTCGGTGATCAGGTGCGACTGGTTGGAGAGGAACGAGAACAGATCCAGCGCTTCCAGAATGCCCACGATGCGGCCCTCGTCCACCACCACCACACGGTGCACGCGTTTTTGCAGCATCACCGCCATGGCGTCGCCCAACTGGTCAGATGGCTTGACCTCGATGAGCTTGTAGTTGGCCAGATCGCCCACCGGCAACTGGTCGAGCGGTCGGCCATCGAGGATGGCGCGCTGCACGGCCGTGGCGGTAAAAATGCCCAGCCGCTCCGGGCTGGTGCTGCGGTCACGCACCAGCACATTCGAGCTGCGTTCGGCCTGGAAAATTCTCACCACCGAGAGGATGTCGGTGGCCGCATCCACAAAGTGGGCCGGGCGCAAAAAGGCCTCGTCCACGCGCGACATGGTCAAAGACTGCAGTTCGTGCTGGTTCTGCCGCGCCGAGAGCGCGCTGAGCTTGTTGCCCAGGTCTGAAAACAGCAACGCGCCAAAGGTGGCGTTGGACGCGATCAGGTCACTCACGGCCTGTTTGGCCAGCTGGTAGGCCACCACCTCTTCGGCCGCCACAAAGCGGCTGCTGACCTTGCCCGCCACCAGGCCGCGGCCATCGAAACAGTCGTCGGGGCCATACGAGGTGATGACCTCGTTGCCCTCCATCTGGCGCACGTAGCCTTTGATAATGACGAAGAGGTGGGTGGGCGCAATGCCCACTTCCAGAATGGTGGCGCCCTCGGGGAAGTAGGCTACGTCCACGCTGTCACGCACCAGGCGCTGCTCGTCCTGGGTCAGGCAGTCAAAGGGCGAGGCGTTGAAGTGGAAGGCGCTGGGCATGCCACACCGCCTTGTGCTCAGGCCCGTGCTGCAGGTAGGTCGGAAGGCAGTGCCAGTGGCGCATTCCAGTTCGCATCATTGAACCAGGCGTCACCCTCCAGGTAGGCGCGCAGCATGGGCAGTGCGTCCAGGCCCCAAAACACCTTGCCATCCACCTCGAAGGCGGGCACACCAAAGATCTTCAGCGCCATGGCCTTGTCGGTATGGGCCTTGAGCTGGGCCTTGACCGTGTCATCGGCCACGGTGCGCTCGGGCGCCAGCCCGGCAGTGAGGGTTTGCAGGCGCTCTGCATCCACCGCGTCGGCGCCGCCGTGCCAGACGTGGTGAAACAGGGTTTCGCACACATAGCGGTTGGGCAGGCCTTTTTCATCTGTGGCCACTGCCAGACGCAGCAGCGACATGGGGTTGAAGGGGTGGGTGGCGGGCATGTCCAGCCTCACGCCCTTGCTATGCGCCAGCCACATGACGTGGCGGTAGGTCCAGTCGCGCTTGGCCGGGATTTCGGCCGGGCCCAGGCTACCGTGGTGGCGTAGCAGCGCACCCAGGAACACGGGTTTGTAGGTCACGCTGTAGGACAGGCCCATCAGGGCCTGCGGCAACTCCTCAAACGCCAGGTAGGCGTAGGGCGAAATAAAGTCCAGATAGAAGGTGATCTGTTTCATGCCTTTTCAACCTTTGCGTGCAGCTTGTGTGCTGCGTGTGCCCTTCAGACCCAGCGGGCCTGCAGGCGTTTGTCAATCAAGGTCCACACGCCGAACTTCGCGTCCTCGTGCAGGGTGGACCACTGGATCAGTTCCTGGCGCGTGCGCAGGCAGCCCAGGCAGACATCGGTGGTCTCGTCCATGCGGCATACCGACACGCAGGGTGACATGGAAGTCTTGCCTGCAGCTTGCACCGAGGCACTGCGGTCGGACAATACGCGGCGCGCGCCTGCAGGCATGTCGGGCAGGGTCCACTCCACCACGTCGGATTCGTTGACGCCGGTCATGAAGCACAACTGGTTGGGCGTCAATTGAAAAACGCTGTGCGGGTGACCCGCTGCGGCCCAGATGTCATCGAAGCGGAACAGGTCTTCGTCGATCAGCGTCACCACCGGTTTGGCGTGCGCGAGGGGCGCCACACCGCCAATGCTGAAGCCGGTGCTGGCCTTCACAAACGCGGCATCGGCACGGCCCACCGGGCCGACCAGGGCCTCGACCTTCGTCTGGTCCACACGCCGGTCGCCCGAGGTGACCACCAGCACGGCGGTGTCATCGGACAGGCGGCGAAAAATAATACTCTTGGCAATCTGGCCCAGGGCCACGCCCAAGGCATCTGCCGCCTGTTGCGCAGTGCGCGCGGCCGCTTCGAGCATGACGGGGCCGTGCGGGTGCTCGTGCGTTTGCAAGACCGCAGCCACACGCTGCACGCCTTCGGGCAGGTTGTTTACTTCAGCTCCACACATGGGTTCATTCATCCTGTTCTTTTGGCTTGCAGGGCATGGCTCACGCGCGAATGCGGCTTGCGGCCCAGGGCAGCACTGATGAATTGTCCCGCATCGATCAGGCGGTCCAGATCAATGCCGGTGGATATCCCCATGCCGTGCAGCATATAGACCACATCTTCCGTGGCCACATTGCCAGTGGCGCCCCGGGCATAGGGGCAGCCACCCAGGCCCGCCACCGACGACTGGAAGTTCCACACGCCCAGCTGCAGCGCGGCCAGGGTGTTGGCAAGGGCCATGCCATAGGTGTCGTGGAAGTGGCCGCTGACCTGGTCGATGGCGTAATGCGGCAGGGCCGCGCCGAGGGCGCGTTGCACTTTGAGGGGCGTGCCCACGCCAATGGTGTCGGCCACGTCCACGCGCTGCACGCCCATCTCGCGCATCAGCCGCGCCACCAACGCCACGCGCTCGGGCGCAACATCGCCCTCATACGGGCAACCCACCGCGCAGGAGATGGCGCCGCGCACCGCAATGCCTGCCGCCAGTGCGGCCTGCACCACCGGGGCAAAGCGCTCCATGCTCTCGGCAATGGAGCAGTTGATGTTCTTCTGGCTGAAAGCCTCGCTGGCCGCGCCAAACACCACGATCTCGTCAGGCCGGGTTTTAACGGCGGCCTCATAGCCCTGCAGATTGGGCGTGAGCACCGAGTAGTGCACGCCGGGCTGGCGGGTGATACCTGCCATGACCTCCACGTTGTCGGCCATTTGCGGCACCCATTTGGGTGAGACAAAGCTGGTGACTTCGATTTCCGTCAAGCCTGCACTCTGCAGGCGTTGCACCAGTTCGATCTTGGTGGCGGCGGGCACCATGGTCTTCTCGTTTTGCAGGCCATCGCGCGGGCCTACGTCGATGAGCTGGACGTGGGAGGGGAAATCCATGGCTGGTTCTCGCTTCGGGCAGGCCTAAAAAGGTTGATGGGGCTCTAGTATCCGCGCGACCGATCCACCAGACCGGCCACAGGTTTACCGCTTTCCAAGGACGCAATCTTGGCGGCGATCTGCGCGACAGACTCACCGCGAATCGTCAGCGCCGCAGTGTGCGGGGTGATGGTGATCTGCGGGTGCGTCCAGAACGGGTGGCCAGTGGGTAGCGGCTCGGTGCGGAACACGTCCAGCGCAGCACCGGCCATGTGGCCTGAGTCCAGCAGCGCCAGCAGGTCGTCTTCCACCAGTTGCGCGCCGCGCGCCACGTTGATGAGGTAGGCGCCGGGCATCAAGCGCGAGAGCGTGTCTCGGTTGATCAGGCCCTGCGTCTCGGGGGTGGCGGGCAGCAGCGAGACAAGCACGCGGCTGGCGGCGAGGAAGGCGTTGAAACCGTCCTGACCGCTAAAGCACTGCACGCCGGGAATGCTCTTGGGGCTGCGGCTCCAGCCATTCACCGGAAAATCAAACTGCGCCACGGTGCGGGCCACGCGTTCGCCCAAAACGCCCAGGCCCATGATGCCCACCGGCATCCGGGAGCGCGGTGCGATGTCGCGTTGATTCCACACCCCGGCCTGTTGGTGCTTGTCGTACGCGGCACATTCGCGGTAATGGCGGATGAGTGCGTGGCACACGTATTCAGCCATTTGCACGGCCATGCCCGCATCATCCAGGCGCACCAGCTGCGTGGCCGGTGAGATCTTCAGGCGCAAGAGCGCATCGACCCCGGCTCCTATGTTGAAGGCCGCGCGCAGCTGCGGCTGCTGGTCAAAAAAGGCCTGCGGCGGCGCCCACACAATGGCGTAGTCGGCAGGCGCAGCGCCCGGATGCCACAGGCTGATGTCTGCGCCGGGCAGCGCGGCGCGCAGGTCTTGCAGCCAGGGTTGGGCTTCGGTGGCGGCGCAGCAGAAGGTGATGTGCATGGTGTGTGGTGGACAAGTCTGGCACGCATTGTGGCCGGACTTGTGTCCTGGCTCTTCAGGCGGCCGCGGGTTCGGGCTTTTCCAGGCGCAGCAGCTCCGCGCCTTCGGTGACCTGGTCGCCCGGGGCAAACAGCAGCTCGGCCACCGTGCCATCGGTGGGGGCGGCAATGGTGTGCTCCATCTTCATGGCGTCCATCACCGCCAGCGCCTGGCCTTTTTTGACCACATCGCCCGCCTTGACGGCAAAGGAGACCACCTTGCCGGGCATGGGTGCCGTCAGGCGCCCGCCCTCGCCCTGCGTGTCGCCCGCATGGGCCAGGGCGTCCACGCGGGTGATGGTGGTGGCGCCCAGCGGGGTGAAGACATGCAGCACCTCGCCGTGGGAATAGACCTGGGCCTGGATACGTTGTGCTCCATAGGTGATGTCGAGCGCGCCCTCGGCGCCCGGCTTTTTCGAACGCTCGAACTGCAGGGTCTCGGACTTTCCATCCACCAACAATTGCAGTCCCTTGCCATGTCCGCGCGTGAGCAGCAGCACTTGCTTTTGTTCCTGGTACACCGCAGAAAAACTGCGCAGCGAGGGGCCGTGCGAGCGCCAGCCATCGCGCCGCGCCCAGGGGTCTATCCAGCCTTGGGGGTTGGCCTGTTGGGCGGCCTGTTCGGCTTGTGCCTCCTGGTCCAGTGTGTGGGCCACCAAGGCAGCGGCGGCCAGCGGCAGTCCCACCTTGTCCTGGTGAAACAGCGAGGCGGCCTCGCGCGGGATCAGGGCCGTGTCGAGTTGCGCCTGGGCGAACGAGGCGCTGGTCACCACATGCCGCAAAAACTGCACATTGGTCGACAGCCCGACGATGTGGGTTTGCATCAGCGCCGCGTCCAGCCGGGCCAACGCCTCTTCACGCGTGCTGCCGTGCACGATGAGCTTGGCCACCATGGAATCATAAAACGGGCTGATGGTGTCGCCTTGGCGCACGCCGGAATCCACGCGCACACCGTGCGGGGCGCGCTCGAAGCTGGTGTGGGCTGGCCGGCCGTACACATGCAGGGTGCCCGTGGCGGGCAGGAAGTTGTTGTCGGGGGTTTCGGCGCAGATACGCGCTTCAATCGCATGGCCGTGGATCTTGAGTTCGCTTTGCTGCAGCGGCAGCGGCTCGCCACTGGCCACGCGCAGTTGCCATTCCACCAGGTCCAGCCCGGTAATCGCTTCCGTGACGGGATGCTCCACCTGCAAGCGGGTGTTCATCTCCATGAAGAAAAAGGACATGCTGCCGTCCGGCTTTTGCTCGACGATGAATTCGACCGTGCCTGCGCCCACATAGTTCACCGCACGGGCCGCCGACACAGCCGCCTGGCCCATTTGCTCGCGCATGGCTTGCGTCATGCCGGGCGCAGGGGCCTCCTCCAGCACCTTCTGGTGGCGGCGCTGCACCGAGCAGTCGCGCTCGAACAGATAGACGTAGTTGCCCTGGGTGTCGCCAAACACCTGGATCTCGATATGGCGCGGGCACTGCACATACTTTTCGATCAACACGGCATCAATGCCAAAGCTGTTGATGGCCTCGCGCTTGCAGCTTGCCAGTGCTTCGGCAAAGTCTTCGCTCTTTTCCACCGCGCGCATGCCCTTGCCACCGCCCCCGGCGCTGGCCTTGATCAGCACGGGGTAGCCAATGGCATCGGCCTCGCGCTGCAACCGTGCGGCGTCCTGGTCGCGTCCGTGGTAGCCGGGCACCAGCGGCACACCGGCTTTTTCCATCAGCTGCTTGGACTCGGCCTTCAGGCCCATGGCCAGGATGGCGGCGGCCGGTGGGCCGATGAACACCAGACCGGCGTCTGCACAGGCTTGCGCAAAAGCCTCGTTCTCACTCAAAAAACCATAGCCCGGGTGGATCGCTTCTGCACCCGTGGCCTTGGCCACTTCGATGATCTTTTCCCAGCGCAAATAGCTGTCCTTGGGCGCGCTGCCACCAATGTGCACGGCCTCGTCACAGGCCTGCACGTGTTGGGCCCCGGCATCGGCGTCCGAATACACGGCCACGGTTCGGAGGCCCAAGCGTGCAGCAGTAGCGGCCACGCGGCAGGCGATTTCCCCGCGGTTGGCGATCAGGATTTTTTTGAACATACAGGTTCCCGTTTGGTAAAACTAATGCGGGACGACCCGCAATCCGCGCAGGGCGGCCATCACATCAAAGTCGGCATCACGATGCAGCAACATGTGCCCATGCGCGATGCAGTAGCTGGCCAACAACACATCGATCGGGCTGCGCACCGTGTAGCCCTGCGCACGCAAGGCGCTGTAGTGCTCGGCAGCCAGCAGTGCGTTGTCCAGGCCGCCGATTTCGACCACATCGAGCGCCAGCAACAGGTCCCGGGCGCGCCCTTGCTCTTTGGGCGAGGCGAATCCACGCATTACCTCAAAAACCACCAGATCGGCAACACCCAGATCCACCGTGGCGTCTCCTCCCTGCAACCACGCAAGCAACTGCTCCACCGGCCGGTTGCTGGTACCGCGCAGGTAGTCAATCCATACGCTGGAGTCGACCAGAATCACTTGGCACGACCCCGCTTGGGAGGTGCACTCTTGGCGGCTCGTGCAGGCGCTTTTTGGACTGCGGGTGAGGACGCCGCCGCTAGATAGGGTGCCGGCTCAGCCTCGTTGACTTGCAAAGACTGCTGCGCGCGCCATTGGGCCCAGCCCTCGTCCGAGTCATCCCAATGCAGTGTGCCCCGGGCCGCCAACAAGGCGTCGTACGCTTTGCGGCGTTTGATCATGCGCAAGCCCTCCTCCACGGCCTCGCGCTTGGTCTTGAAGTTGCCCGCCGCCATTGCGGCTTCCATGAGCTTGTCGTCAATTTCAATATTGGTTCGCATGCCAACTCCATCGATGTGTATGAAAATACAAAATCATACACATTACATGCGAAACACGCCAAATTGGGTGTCCGGGATAGGGGCATTGAGCGAGGCCGAGAGGCCCAGCGCCAGCACCCGCCGCGTATCGGCGGGGTCGATGATGCCGTCGTCCCACAGGCGGGCGGTGGCGTAGTAGGGGTGGCCCTGTTCTTCGTACTGGCGGCGTATGGGTGCCTTGAAGGCTTCTTCCTCTTCGACACTCCAGCTGCCACCCTTGGCCTCCAGACCATCGCGCCTGACCGTGGCCAGGACGCTGGCGGCCTGCTCACCGCCCATGACGCTGATGCGCGCGTTGGGCCACATCCACAAAAAGCGCGGGCTGAAGGCGCGCCCGCACATGCCGTAGTTGCCCGCACCAAAGCTGCCGCCGATGATGATGGTGAACTTCGGCACCGCAGCCGTGGCCACGGCCGTGACCATCTTGGCGCCATTGCGGGCAATGCCCTCGTTCTCGTATTTGCGCCCGACCATGAAGCCGGTGATGTTCTGCAAAAACACCAGTGGGATCTTGCGCTGGCAGCACAGCTCGATGAAGTGCGCACCCTTCAGGGCCGACTCGCTGAACAAAATGCCGTTGTTGGCAATAATGCCCACCGGCATGCCCTCGATGTGCGCGAAGCCGCAGACCAGGGTGGCGCCATAACGCGGCTTGAATTCGTGCATCTCCGAGCCATCCACGATGCGGGCAATGATCTCGCGCACATCAAAGGGCTTGCGGGTGTCGGTGGGGATGACGCCATACAACTCTTCAGCCGCGAACTTCGGCGCCACGGGTGCCTGCGTGCTCAGGGCCGGGGCCTTGTTCTTGTTGAGGTTGGCAATGGCCTCGCGCGCCAGCGCGAGCGCATGCAAGTCGTTTTGCGCCAAGTGATCGGCCACGCCCGACAGGCGCGTGTGCACATCGCCGCCCCCCAGGTCTTCGGCACTCACCACCTCGCCGGTGGCGGCCTTCACCAAGGGTGGGCCACCCAGAAAAATGGTGCCCTGGTTCTTGACGATGATGGTCTCGTCGCTCATGGCTGGCACATAGGCGCCGCCTGCGGTGCAACTGCCCATGACCACGGCCACCTGCGAAATGCCCTGCGCGCTCATGTTGGCCTGGTTGAAGAAGATGCGGCCAAAGTGCTCGCGGTCCGGAAACACCTCGTCCTGGTTGGGCAGGTTGGCGCCGCCAGAGTCCACCAGGTAGACACAGGTGAGCCTGTTTTGCGCGGCCACCTCTTGCGCGCGCAAATGCTTCTTCACGGTCATCGGGTAGTAGGTGCCACCTTTCACCGTGGCGTCGTTGCAGACGATCATGCAGTCCACACCGCTCACGCGCCCAATGCCCACGATCAGCCCAGCGCCAGGCGCGCTGTCACTGCCATCGCGGTCCGGGTACAGGCCCAGGGCGGCCAGCGGGCAGAGCTCCAGAAACGGTGTACCCGGGTCCAGCAGCATGGCCACGCGTTCGCGCGGCAGCAGCTTGCCGCGGGCCGTGTGCTTGGCGCGTGCGGCCTCGCCGCCGCCCAGCGCCACCTTGTCGATCTGTGCATTCAGGTCGGCCACTAAGGCGCGCATGGCCGTGGCATGGGCCTGAAACTCTGCCGAGCGGGGGTTGAGTTTGGATTCCAGGGCGGGCATAGGCGGTCCTTCAGTGGCGGGCGGGAGTGACACAGCATAGGCCGCGTGGCGCCCCAAAGCGCGCCAGCGCGGTTGCAAATCCTGCCACAATGAAAACAGCATGAAAACCGCCTCCCCAGCCCCACCCGTTGTCCGAACGGCCCTCCACGCAGTAGCACAATCCGGCTCCGTCCAAGGTCAAGCTGAGCCCTTAGTCTTAAGCAAAGCAGAGACGCCCGTGGCGTTCCTGAACGCCATGCTGCTGGCCTACGCGCGGCGCGGCATCAACCCGCAGGCCATGCTGCATCACGCACAAATTGCGCCAGCCATTTTAAAAAAACCGGGCAGCCGTGTCACCGCGCTGCAGTTTGAGCTGGCCTCTGGTCTGGCCATGCGCGAGTTGGACGACGAAGCCCTGGGCTGGTTTGAGCGCCCCCTGCCTTGGGGCAGTTACGGCATGCTGGTGCGTGCCTCGCTGACCGCACCGACACTGGAGGTGGCACTCAAGCGCTGGTGTCGCCACCACAACCTGTTGACGCACAGCATCCAGCTACAGCTCACCGTGCAGGAGGGGCTGGCAACCCTTGAGCTGGTGGAATTGCGTGATCTGGGCGAGGTGCGCGAGTTCTGCATCGTCTCGGTGTTGCGCAACGCGCTGGGCGTGGCCTGCTGGCTGAGCGACTCGCGCATTGGCCTGACGGGAACCACACTGCGCTATGCCGCACCCCCACACCATCGCAGCTACCGCGTGTTGTTTGATGGCCCCTGCCGTTTCAACGCCAAAAGCAACCGCCTGCAGTTTGACGCCGGCTACCTGGCCTTGCCCGTGCGGCGCGACGAGGCCGCCCTGCAGCGCATGCTGGAGCGCGCCCTGCTGCTGACAGTGCGCCCCTACCGGCGCGACCGTCTGCTGGTGGAAAAAGTGCGGCAGACTTTGAGCCAGTATCCCCGAGAAACGCGCCGCGCCGAAGACCTGGCGGACCGGCTGAACCTGTCGGTGCGTACCCTGCACCGGCAGCTCAAAGAGGAAGGCAGCAGCCTGCAGCAACTCAAAGACACCGTACGCCGTGACCTTTCCATGCGCCTGCTCAACCGCAGCCAGCGCCCACTCAAGCAGATTGCATCAGCTGTGGGTTTCAAAAGTGAAAAGAGCTTTATCCGCGCCTTCAAGGGCTGGATCGGCAAGTCACCCGATGAATACCGCAACGACGGCAGTTCGTGAACCCGTGCCCTTGGCCGGGCATCAGAACGCGATCAGCGGGGCTATGCGTGCAAGCAAGGCCTGCATCAAAGGGACTGCGTCAACCGCTTCATTCAGATAGGCCGCGCGCATAGCCTCATCCTGTGGATAGTCGTGGGCAAAGCGGTTGCGAATGGCGCGCAGCACATTCCATTGTTCCACGCTGGAGAGGTAGCCCAACTTTTCCAATCGGTTGAGTTTGTCCAGCATGGGCCGCTCTTCATAGGGCTCTTGCAGGTAGGCCAGCACAGCGGGAAACAAACGTGTGCCCATGGCATCTTGCAGCTTGGTAAATCGCAGGATGAACTGGTCCCAATCCTGCACCGCCTCATCGTCCAAGACTGCAGCCGACCGGGCTGTGAGCGGCAAACTGGCAGACAACGAAGCCAAGGCATGCATCAAATGGTGCGAGTGCCGCTCGCATTGGCGCCAAGCCTCCAGCAAGACCAGATGGCCTGGATTTGTCATAAGACCACCCCGCGCGCTCGGGCCAATTGGTAGACAGGGAGTTGTTGCTGGTGATGCGGGTAATCGATCAGCACATCGATTTTCTGCTCGCCCAATGCGGCATATATTTGCGCGAGAAAGCGGGAATGGGCCCGCGCGATCTGCCCAGGGTCCGTCAAGGTGGTGTCTATCAGCAAATCAATATCACCCCCCCTGCGACTGTCATCCAGACGCGAGCCGAACAGCCGCACGACTGCATCTGCATCAAAACAGGTTTGTGCAGCAAGCTTCAACGTTTGCCTTTCAAACGGATTCAGTCGCATAGCAGCCTCTTGGTTAAGCGAATTCTAAGCATGAACTGCGCGAAGCTCGGGCAAAACCATCACATCAACCCCGGCAAGTCAGCCATATCCGCAAACACGTGGCTGGCGCCCGCATCCAGCAAATGCTGCCCACTGCCATGCGGCGCATAGGCGAACACGGTGGCGCCGGCGGCCACGCCTGCGCGCAGGCCGGTGATGGTGTCTTCCACCACGGCGCAGCGGCGTGGGTCTACGCCGAGATGAGCGGCGGCAGCCAGATAGACATCGGGGTGCGGTTTGGAGCGCGGCATCTCATGCCCGCTGAAAATGCGGCCGTCAAAGTATTCGGCCAGACCTACCTTGTGCAGCATCAACTCGACCTTGAAGCGGTCGGCGCCCGAGGCACAGGCGATGCGGCCACGGGTGAGGTCATGGATTTCGCGTACTGCGTGGTGGATGTTGGCAATGGCCTGGATATCCGCGACCAGTGCCGTATTGCGGCGGTCACGAAAGGCCATCAGCCACGCTTGCGTGAGTGGCTGCCCGGTGCGCTCTTCAATCTGCGCCTTTTCGTCCATCACCGTGTTGCCCACAAAGATGTCCATGCATTCCTGCAGCGTGAGCTTCCAGCCCTGCTCTTCCAGCATGTCGCGCAGGATGCCGTTGGTGATGCCCTCCGAGTCCACCAGCACACCGTCGCAATCGAATAACACCGCATCAAATTTCAAAGCTGTTCTCCATCCACATACAACCAGCGCCCCTCTGCACTCACAAAGCGGCTGCGCTCGTGCAGGCGCACGGCCGGGCCCTGCAAGGACTTTTGGCGCGCAACGAATTCCACTTCGGCTGTGGCATCACCTGTTTGCTGACGGGCGCGGACCTCCAGACCCAGCCACTTCACGCCGGGTTCGAACGCAATGTGTTCGGGGCGGTGGCTGGCGGCCCAGCTGCTGAGCAACCAGGCTTCGCGCTCCAGCACGAAGGCGCTGTAGCGCGAGCGCATCAGGGTTT
Source organism: Comamonadaceae bacterium (assembly GCA_947374485.1). Classification (GTDB taxonomy): domain Bacteria; phylum Pseudomonadota; class Gammaproteobacteria; order Burkholderiales; family Burkholderiaceae_C; genus Allorhodoferax. The sequence continues at coordinate 49,554 of CANCCF010000008.1, forward strand.
CGGCATCGGGCGGAGTGGACTCGCCTGACTGCGGGGATGCCTCCAACCAGCGGCCACAGCAGTCGGCATAGGCCCGTGCTTTGGCAGCACCACCCGCTGTGCCAGAGCCTGCCCGCCGCCCGCAGGGACAGGGGCTCTGTGCGTCACAAGCCTTCATGCCTTGGCGGCTGCGCGTTTGGCTTTTTGCTGCTCCAGCGTCTCGGTGGGCGCGCCCTGCTTCAGCCATTCGGCATAGCCGCCCTCGATATGCGCCACATTCGTCATGCCCATGTCTTGCAGAGCTTTGGTGGCCAGGGCGCTGCGCCAGCCCGCGCCGCAGAACAGGATGAACTCTTTGGTCTCGTCGCCAAAGATCTTTTTGAAGTAGGGCGACTCCGGGTCCACCCAAAACTCCAGCATGCCGCGCGGCGCGTGGAACGAGCCCACCACGGTGCCCTGATCGAGCTCGCGGATGTCACGGATGTCGACGATCTGTACTGCCGGGTCGTTCAGGCGCGCTTGCACCTCGGCCACCGAATAGGTGGTGACCTGGGCCATGGCTTCGCCCACGAGGGCGCGGAATCCTTTGGTAATGGGCATGTGTGTCTCCTGTGGTGTTGTGGAGTTCAGGCGTTGTGCAGTTGGTCGCCTTGCAGCGTGGCGGCGCCGGCGCGCACCAGGTCCTGTACCAAGGCGTCCACGGCCTGGGCTGGTGTGTGCGCGGGGTACTGGCTGGCGATGAGCCGGTGGACATAGGGTGTGGCCACAGCCCAGGCCTGCAATGCGGGCAGGCTGACGCTTTGCCATTCCAGCAGCTTGAATTTCAGCAGCACTTTGGCTGCATGCTGCAGGTGACGGGCCGGGTGGCTGGTGAAACCCTCCAGGCGCTGGCGGGCCCGCACCAGTGCCGCTTCCACATCGGTAAAGGGCGCGCCGTGGCCGGGGATGACCAAAGTGGGTTGCAGGGATTCGATCAGGTCCAGTGTCTGGCCCACGGCGTCAAAGGCATCGTCGCCATCGAGCTCCGGAAACACCACGCCAAAGCCGCGCTCCCACAGCGCGTCGGCCGAGACCAGCAGGCGGCTGACGGGTTCGAACAGGATGACGGAGTGGGTGTCGTGGCCGGGGGCGGCGTGGACCTGCCAGAGCCAGTCGCCCAACGGCAGCTCGGTGCCCGGCTGCAAGGTGGCATCGAAGCGAAAGCGCGGGCAGTTCTGGCCGGTGGCCTGGTAGCTCAGGGCGGCTTCATCCCAATCTTTCACCAGCGGCGCTTCACCGGGCGGAATCAGTGTTTGCAGCTGCGGGTAGCGTGCCTGCAAGTCCGCGTTGCCACCACAGTGGTCGCTGTGCAGATGGGTGTTGAGTAGCACATCCAAGTCTCGACCCTGCAGGCCTGCCTCCACCAGCAGCAGGGTTTGCGCGCTGTGCGTGCAGTAGCCGCTGTCGATGAGGGCGGTGCTGTTGCTACCACTGATCAACACGTTGTTGCTGGAGAGCCAGCCGCGCTCCAGCACGGAGACGCCCTGCGGCAAGTTGAAATCAGCCGCCATGCCTCAGGCCAATGCGCGCTGGATGATGATCTTCTGCACGTCGCTGGTGCCCTCGTAGATCTGGCAGACGCGCACGTCACGGTAAATGCGCTCCACCGGAAAGTCGCTCACATAGCCGTAGCCGCCCAGCGTCTGGATGGCCACGCTGCAGACTTTTTCGGCCATCTCGCTGGCAAACAGTTTGGCCATGGCGGCTTCTTTCAGGCAGGGGCGGCCGGCATCGCGCAGGGCGGCGGCGTGCCAGATGAGCTGGCGCGCGGCCTCGATCTGCGTGGCGCATTCGGCCAGGCGAAAACCCACGGCCTGGTGGCTGAAAATCGAAACACCAACGCTCTGCCGGTCTTTGGCATAGGACAGGGCCACCTCGAAGGCGCTGCGCGCCATGCCCACGCTTTGCGCGGCAATGCCAATGCGCCCACCCTCCAGCCCGCCCAGCGCAATGCCGTAGCCCTCGCCCTCTTTGCCGATCAGGTTCTCTGCGGGGATGCGGCAGTTGTCAAAGTTGATCTGCGCGGTGTCGCTGCTGTGCTGGCCCAGCTTGTCTTCCAGCCGCGCCACGGTATAGCCCTGGACGCTGGTGGGCACGATGAAGGCGCTCATGCCTTTTTTGCCCGCGGACTTGTCGGTGACGGCCAGCACGATGGCCACATCGCCGTTCTTGCCGCTGGTGATGAACTGCTTGACACCGTTCAGCACATAGCTATCTCCCTCGCGCGTGGCGGTGGTGCGCAAGGCAGAGGCGTCCGAGCCCACATGCGGCTCGGTCAGGCAAAAGGCGCCCAGCATCTGCCCTTGCGCCAGCGGTGTGAGCCACTGCCGCTGCTGCTGCGCATTGCCGTAGCGCATCAGGATGGCGTTGACCGGGCAGTTGGTCACGCTGATGACCGTGCTGGTGCCGCCGTCACCCGCGGCAATTTCTTCCAGCACCAGCGCCAGCGTCAGGTAGTCCAGCCCGGCACCGCCCAGCTCTTCGGGCACGCAAACGCCGTAGGCACCCAGAGCAGCCAGGCCTTGGTGGGCCTCGTTGGGGAAGTGGTGTTCCTTGTCCCATTTGGCAGCGTGCGGCCAGAGCTGTTCTTGTGCAAATTCGCGCACGGCGTCGCGGATCATTTCCTGGTCGGGGGTC
>CANCCF010000009.1 GCA_947374485.1 Comamonadaceae bacterium
TCACCATCAACCCGCCTTTCCCCTCGGGCGTGATGCCCAACATGATCGTGTCCTGCATGAACCATCCAGGCCCGATTGACGACACCCGCGAGTTCCTGGCGTCCGGCGCGAAGAATCCGACCTTCGGCCAGAAGATCATCGACCCCTTCTTCAACCGCAAGTACACCCAGTTCTGCTACACCCTGCAGTACCTGCCGGGCAAGACCACCTACCTGGATACGCCGGTACTGCCGATTGCGGCCTTTGCCAACATCGAAAAGAACCCGCTGGACTGCGAGTGCCAGGACAAGACACCGGCCATCTACAGCGTCAACAACGGCGCCCAGGGCAGCAACTACGGCCCCTGGGTCGCAGCTGGCGGCGGCACGCTGACCATCGTCTCCATGGGCGCCAATGTGGAAGTGCCCAACCCGGCCTTTGACCCGGCCGTGGACGGCTCGCCCAAGAACATCCTGCGCGACTACAGCTTTGGCGCCAGCGCCGGCACCGTCAAGCTGGGCAATGTGACCCTGGCTCTGAAGGAGGACACCAACTGGAGCGCCGATCTGGTGCAGGTGGTGGTTCCTGCCAACACGCCTTCGGGCCAGCTCACCATCACCCGGGGTGACAACAGCAAGGAATCGGTGGTGGGCCTGACCGTTCACGTGGGCGGCAATGCACCCAAGGTCGTGGCACCCGGTGCCAGCATCCAGGCCGTGATTGACGATGCCAACACCCATGCCGGTGACCTCATCACCGTGCCGCCCGGAACCTACAACGAGTACCTGATCCTGGACAAGCGCGTGCGCCTGCAGGGCTGGGGTGCCGGTTCGGTCACCATCAACGCCTCCAAGGCCAGCGCCGGTGGCCTGGCCGCCTGGCGCAAGCTGCTCAACAAGAAGGTGGACGCACGCTGCGGCACCGACACGGGCTCGCCCGCCATTGATGCCTGCCCGGACGGAACGCCGGTGGATGTGGACACCGGAGCGCCCACCGTGGTGGCAGGTTTCAAGCGCACCTTCGATCCGCTGCCCGGCCAGACCCTGGGCATCAACAAGTCCAACAACGAGCCCATTCTGTTCGGTGCCGAAGAAGGTGCGGGCATCCTGGCGGTGGGCATAGCTCGTCCGCTCAGCGATGGCAGCTTTGTCTGCGCCTCGGGAGGCACCCTGGATTACCGTATTGACGGCCTGACCATCACCGGTTCGGACTCTGGCGGCGGTATTCTGGCCAGCGGCTACAACTGCGGCCTGAACATCACCAACAACCGGGTGGCCTCCAACTACGGCACCTATGGCGGCGGCATCCGCGTGGGCCACACCGCGCTCGACAGCGCTGACCTGTTCACCGACGGCAACAACAACAACGTGGTGATTGACCACAACTGGGTGGCCGAAAACGGCGCCTCCGAAATTGCCTCGGGCGATGGCGGTGGCGGCGGTATCACCCTGGGCACCGGCTCCAACGGTTACAAGGTGTCGAGCAACTACATCTGCGGCAACTTCTCGATGTCGGACGGCGGTGGTATCAGCCACGTGGGCCTGTCCACAGGTGCCAACAGCATCGTGGGCAACAAGATCCTGCTCAACCAGACCTTCAACCAGAGCGCAGACCCCACGGGTGGTGGCCTCTATATTGGCGGCCAGGTGCCCATTGGTGGCGGCACCTCGGTTGGCACGGGCAATGTGACGGTGGATCGCAACCTGATCCAGTACAACCATGCTGGTGCAGGCGCCGGTGGTGGTGTCAGCATTGCACGCACCCGTAACCGGGACGACGTGCTGCTGACCAACAACATGGTTGTGAACAATGCAACGGCTTATGCCGGTGGCGGCGTGGCCGTGGCCGATGTGACCAGCAACGTGCGCCTGGTCAACAACACGGTGGCCGACAACGTCAGCACCGCCACCAACCGCCAGTCCTTCCCGGTCGGCACCAAAGTGCAGTCCACAGCGCAAATTGCGGGTATTGCCAAGGTGAGCGGCTCGTCACCGACGCTGCTCAACAACATCATCTGGAACAACCAGGCCTTCACCTGGAAGCTGACGGCGGCCACCGGCACGGCGCCAGAGTTCACCACCCTGGCGGCGGCTGGCATCAGCAACCTGGCCGTGGGTACTGCAGCAACCCAACTGGCCTCAAGCAACAGCGTGCTCAACACCAACGACAGCCTGACCAATTGCAGCAACTGCCAGCGCACCGACGCGGCCGGCGTGGCCTTCGTCAAGCGCGTCAGCCTGGTGGCCCAGACCGACACCGACCAGCCCGTGGTGTTGCCCGAGACCACCATCATGCAGACGGCCCTGACCTTTGACGAAGGCGGCAACTTCATCAATGTGAACTTCAGCCCGCTCACCCCCTGGGACCTGAGCGACCCGAGCAAGCTGCGCGCCGACTACCACATCGCCGCCACATCGGTGGCCATCAACAAGGGCAGCAGTGGAACGGGTGTGCCGTCGGTTGACTACGATGCACAGACGCGCAGCAACCCGGTGGACGTGGGTGCCGACGAGTTGGCAGCGCCATTACCGACAGTGGGAGCCATCAGTCCTGCGTCGGGCTTCCGCCCCAACAACAACAGCAACAACTATGCAGTGACCTTGACTGGCACCAATCTGCTGGGCGCACAGCTCAGCGAGAATGCCGGCGGGTTCAGCATCAGCAATGTGTTTGTGGTGAGCGCCACCCAGATCACGGCCACGGTGCAAGTCACCTCCAGTGCCAGCCTGGGTGCCAAAACGATAACCGTCACTACGGCGGGTGGAACCGTCAGCGTGGACTTCAATGTGCTGGCCACCCCGGTGCCCACATTGAGTGCCATCAGCCCCGGCAGCGGTGTGCGTCCGGCCAACGGCACGGCCAGCTACGCAGTGACCCTGACTGGCACCAATTTGCTGGGAGCACAACTCAGCGAGAGCGACAGCGGATTCAGTCTGACCAATGTGTTTGTGGTGAGTGCCACCCAGATCACGGCCACTGTCCTGGTCACACCCAATGCCAACCTGGGTGCCAAGACGCTGAGCCTGACTGGGCAGAATGCGAGTATCGACTTTGTGGTGGTTCCGGCAGCAGCAGCAACGGTTGTGTCCGAATCGGGTGTGGCCAGCCTGAACGGAAGCACGCTGGCCTTTGGCAACCAGAACGGGGACCAGAACGACACTGTGACCGTGCTGGTAGGCGGCAGTGCGCCGGTGGGCTTTGGCAGCGCGGCGGTTACCAACACCGGTGTCAATACCTCCTTTAGCAAGGGTGCAGACAGTTGTTCGGGCACTACCAGGAACCCGGGTGAGTTCTGCACCATCACTATCAAATTCGCTGCGCCCACCGGCAACAACAACCGCAGCGGCACTCTGGCGCTGCCCTACAGCGCAGGTGCCACCCCCGGCACCTTGAACCTGACGCTCTCGGGCAGCTAAGAAGAGAGCCGCACCATGCCCACCTATCCCACTAGCAGCCAAAGTCCGGCCCGGCAGACGTACAGAGTCCCATTGAATTCCAGGAGTCAGACCATGATCACCAAGACCTTTCGCAAGAGCCTGCTGGCCCTGGCCACGCTGACAGCGCTGATGGCACTGGGCGCTGCCGGTTCGGCCAGCGCCGCCGTGTACGTGCAGTGCGGCCCCAACAACAACGGGGTGGCCAACGACGGCTCCATCAAGGCGGCGGTGCGCACCGGCCCCAGCGTGGCGGGCAACTACGAGTGCATGCACCTGACGGCCGGTGACGGTTTCATTTCCATGGCCGACGGGCGCACGCTGTACAGCTTTGGTTTTGCCGACGTGTCGGCCAAGCGCTCGGACGACGTGATCCTGGACACCCTGGCCGCCAACTTTGCCGCCCCCACCATCGAGCTGCAGCAGGGCAAGGACCTTTATCTCACGCTGACCAACGTGTCCATGGCCATGCGGCCCGACCTGTTTGACCCGCACACCGTGCACTTTCATGGCTTCCCGCAGCAGCCGCCCGTGTTTGACGGCATGCCCGAGGGCTCGTTCGGGGTGAACATGGGCTCCTCGGTGACCTACTACTACAAGCTCAATGACCCCGGTACCTATATGTACCACTGCCACCAGGAAGCCACCGAGCACATGCAGATGGGCATGCTGGGCAACCTGTATGTGAAGCCGGCGCAGGACGGAACCAGCAAAACCTACGGTGGGCGCACCTACACCAAGTTTGTCTACAACGACGGCAACGGCTCCACCGGCTATGACAAGGCCTACCCGCTGCAACTCGGCTCCATGGACCATGTGTTCCACGAGAAGCACCTGGGCGTGCAGCCCCTGCCGTTCAAGGACATGAAGGACTCTTACGCCATGATCAACGGGCGCGGCTATCCCGATACCGTCAACCCGGATCCGCTGCCTCCCCCTGCCGAGAAGGATGCGTTCCTGAAAGCCCAGGGCAAGGAGGCAGAGAGCTCGCAACCCGTCAATTCCCTGATCACCGCCAAAAAGGGCGAGCGCGTGCTGCTGCGCCTGTCCAACCTGAATGTGACCAACTACTACACCATCACCGCGCAGGGCTTGCCCATGAAGGTGGTGGGTGTGGGCGCGCGCCAGCTCAAGGGGCCCACGGGCACCGAGCTGTACTACGACACGGCCTCGGTAACCCTGGGGGGTGGCGAGTCCACCGAGGTGCTGATCGACACCAGCCAGGTGGCAGTGGGCACCTATTTTCTCTACACCACCAACCTCAATTTCCTGAGCAATTTTGAGCAGGACAACGGCGGCATGATGACGGAAATCGTCATCAACTGAAGCGCCGTAGCCGCACCCGACCCATTGATTCCAGTCAGGAGAGACGCAATGAACAAGACAAAGATATTTGCATCGCTGAGCGCGGTGGTACAGGCCGGCCTGGCTGCCCTGGTGCTTGGCCTGGCTTCGCCCGCGCATGCGCTGGTGGCGGGCTGGACGGGTGAGGACCCCAGTGCGGACAACGGCAATGTGCGCACCTTCAGCCTGACGGCGCGCGAAGACTTCATCAGCACCTCGGACGGCGGCAGCCACTATGCCTGGGGCTACGCCCACGGCACCGACTTCGTCATGCAATACCCCGGCCCCACGCTGGTGGTGAACCAGGGCGAGACGGTGCGCATTGTGCTCAACAACACCTTGCCGGTGCCGGTGTCCATCATCTTCCCGGGCCAGACGGATGTGGTGGCCAGTGGCGGCAATGCTGGTTTGCTCACGCGTGAGGCGCCTGCTGTGCCCTTTGACCAGCATGTCGTGGTGGGTGGGCCCAGCTACACCTTTGTGGCCAGCCAGCCGGGTACCTACCAGTACCACAGCGGCACCCAGACCGACCTGCAGGTGGAGATGGGCCTGGTGGGCGCGCTCATCGTGCGCCCCAACAACTTTGCCTACGGTACCGGCACCAGCCACACCAGCCGCAAGGCCTACGAGCAGGCCGGCACCGGCTACGACCGCGAGACCCTGTTCCTGCTGACCGAGATGGACCCGGACGTGCATTGGGCGGTATATGGCCAGGTGCAGTCGGGGTTGCCGGTGTCGGTGGACACCACCCGGATCAAGCCCAGCATGTGGTTCATCAACGGCCGCAATGCACCGGACACCCAGCTCGATGACTATGTCTACTGGCTGCCCACGCAGCCCTACAACGCCTTGCCGCGCATGCACCCGGGCGAGCGCCTGCTGATGCGGGTGATCAACGCCGGGCGCGACCTGCATCCCCTGCACCACCACGGCAACCACGCCACCGCCATTGCCAAAGACGGCCGTGTGCTCTCCAGCAAGCCGACCGATCTGAGCCAGGCGCCCGATCTGGTGACGCCCGACTTCACCGTGCGCTCGGTGCCCGGCCAGACCGTGGACCTGATTTACGAGTGGACCGGCAAGGGCATTGGCTGGGACATCTACGGCACGGCCGACATCAATGCCCACAGCTGCATCCCCGATGCCAACGGCCTGCACAGCGTGGCCAGCGACCCGAATTACCGCGAATACTGCGCCGACCACTACAAGCCCATTCCGGTGGTGATTCCCGGCCAGCTGGACATTGCCTTTGGCGAGCACTCCAGTGGCAGCCCCTTCCTGGGCCAGACCGGTGCGCTGCCGCAAGGCCACCCGGGCCTGAACACCACCGGCGGCTACTACCACATGCTGCACTCGCACAACGAGAAGGAAGTCACCACCGACAACATCTTCCCCGGCGGCATGATGACCATGCTCATCATCGAACCCTGGAGCGTGGACCTGGATGCGGTCGATCCCACCACGGGCGGTGGCGCGGGCGGCGGCGCGGTGCCACTGTTGGCCGTAGTGGGCGAGTCCGGAACGGGCATCCTCACCAATGGCGGGACCACGCTTGACTTTGGCGACATCAATTCCAACAACCCGCAGACCAACACACTGACCCTGATGAACAACGGCAGCGCGCCAGCCATCGTGACCGCGCCGGTTGTGACAGGTAACGGCTTTGCCTATAGCGCGAACAACAGCACCTGCACTGCAGCTCCAGTGCTGGTGGGGGCAAGCTGCACGATCCGCGTGCGCTTCACGGCGGGTGGCAACACTGCCAACGCTGTCAGGACGGGCACCTTGACCGTGAGCTATGGCGGCAGCGCACCCCTGGTCCTGAACCTGACCGGTCGTTGAGCGCATAAGAAAAGCAGCCTGATCCGGCAATTCAGTGAACCCGCAACAGACATACCCAGTGGAGAACGCAATCATGAGCACCCATCAATTCAAGCCAGGCGCCTTGGCGCTCGCCATTGCCGCAGCATTGCTGCCCGCGAGCCAGGCGCATGCGGTCGAGTACTGGTTGAAGGCCGTTGCAACCAGCGCCAGCATGCCCAACCCGGACGGCGGCACCGCCTCGGTGGTGGTGCCCATGTGGGGCTATATGCGTTGCACCGGCTTTGGCGCGGCCGACACCTGCGACCCGGCCAGCGTGCCCGGCCCGGCGCTGACGGTGCCCGCCGGTGACACCTCGCTCACGGTGCACCTGGAGAACAATTTGCCTGTACCCACCTCCCTGGTGGTCAACGGCCTGCACAAGGCCATGAGCCCGGCCTTCACTACCGATGCCGAAAAGCGGCGCCGGGTGCGCTCGTTTGACACCGAAATTGCGGCCGGTGCCAGGGACGACTACACCTGGACCAACGTCAAGCCCGGCACCTACCTCTACCAGAGCGGCACGCAACCCCAGGTGCAGGTGCAAATGGGCCTGTACGGTGCGGTCAGCGCCAACGCGGTGGAGGCCAATGCGTCGAACGGCACGCGGGCCGAGGCCTACGCCGGTGTGGCCTACGACAACCAGGCCACGCTGCTCTACAGCGAGATCGACCCGGCGCTGCACCTGGCGGTGGACAATGGCACCTACGGCACAACGGGCGGACCCACCAGCACCTTCAACTACCAGCCCAAGTACTTTTTGATCAATGGCCAGCCCTATCCCGGCAATGCCCTGATTGCACCGGCGGGCGCTCCCGGCACCACCCTGCTGCGCCTGCTTAATGCGGGCCTGACCACCCATGTGCCCATGGTGCAAGGCATCCACTGGAACGTGGTGGCCGAGGACGGCAAACCCTACGCCTTTGCAGCCCGGCAGTACACCGCCCTGTTGCCGGCAGCCAAGACCATGGACGTGGTGCTGACCGCGGCCCCGGACATTGGTGGCGGCACCCGCTACCCCGTGCTGGACCGGCGCCTGAACCTCTCCAACAGCGGTCAGGCCTATGGCGGCATGCTGGCCTTTTTGAGCTACGGTGTGCAAGGGGTGAGCGGTGCGGCCGGGCTGGATGGCAACCAGGCCCCCACGCCCATGCCCGACAGCTATGCCGGCGTGAAGGATGTCACCCTCAGCGTCAGCGCAGCCGAAGGCTTGCTGCTCAATGACAGCGATCCCGACACCCTGCCGATGCCACTCAAGGCGGTGGCAGAAACGGGCACCACCACCAAGGGCGGCAGCTACCAGCTCAGCAGCAACGGCGCCTTCAGCTACACACCGGCCACCGGCTTTGTGGGGGACGACAGCTTCAATTACAGCGTGACCGACGGCAAGGCCCTGAGCGCGGCGACGGTGACAGTCACGGTTTCCAGGCCCGATGTGCCCGCCAACCTGGTGCTGCTGGATGACTTCAACCGCGCCGACGCCGGCAGCCTGGGCAGCAGCAGCAGCGCCAATGGCAGCTGGAGCCAACAAGTCGGCACCACCACCTCGGCGCCGGATGTAGGCATCACAGGCCTGGCCGCCACCAGCAACACGGTGGCGCTGGGTGGCCTGGCCCTGCTCAACCAGGTATTCACGGCCAGCCAGGCGGCCGGCTTCAGTGCCAGCAGCCTGTCGGAATCGGCGCTGGTGCTCAAGGCCAGCGGCGGCAGCCCTAACTCGCCCGCCAACTTCATCCGCGTGCGCTGTGAAGCCGGTGTGAACAACGGCCCCGAGCTGGTGATTGCCACCATCATGGGCGGCAGCAATGTGTCGGTAGCGGCGCGCCAGGCTGCCTTTGCCACCAGCCTGTGTGCGGGGGGGGGCACCCTGGTGGCAGCCGTCAATGCCAAGGGTCTGGTCACGGCCTTTATCGGCGGCAACTATGTGGGTGGCGTGCAACTGCCGCAGGCGGCCGCCTGGACCGGGCCGGGCAAGCTGGGCATCCAGCTGCAAAGCCCGGGCGCCAGTGTCGACAACTTCAGCGGCGCCTCGTTCTGAATCGGCTGACATGGCTGCCATCAAGACTCCCCGACGCACCCTGTGGTTCGTGCGCGCGGCCCTGCGCTTGGGCCTGCTGTGCACAGCATTGCAATTGGCGGCCTGTGCCAATCCCGGCCTGGATGCTGCAGCCCAGGGTGGTGCGGAGCCTGTGGCCTCGGAGTCGCTGGAGGCACGCTGGGGTATACGGGTGGAGGGCTTGCGGCTTTCGGCGGCGGGCTCCATGCTGGACTTCCGCTACCGCGTGCTGGACGCCCGAAAGGCCGCGCCCTTGCTCGATGGCAAGACCCAGCCCTTTTTGCTCGACGAAGCCCATGGTGCCAAGCTGGGCGTGCCGGACACCCCCATACTCGGGCGCCTGCGCCAGACCGCGCGCAACAACAGCATCCTGACCGACCGCAGCTACTTCATCATGTTCGGAAATCCCGGCAAGGTATTGCACAGTGGTGACCGGGTCACGCTGCTGCTGGGGCAGGCCAAGATCGCCGACCTGGCGGTGCAGTAGCACGGGGCAGGCCAGGCCCATGCGATTGCGCGGCGCCCGCTATCCATTTCTTTATTCCTTCCTGCTGGCGGTGTGGCTGGCCTGCGTGCCACACGCCCAGGCGGCGCAGATCAGCCCGGAGCTTGAGCGTGCCCTGGCGCACCGCGGCGCTGTTGCCGACACCGCGGTGCTGGTGCGCTTTACCGATGCCCTGGACCTGCAACCCTTTGCCACGGGCGACCGGCAGCTGCGCGACAACCGCCTGTTGCTGGCCTTGCAAGCGCGCGCGGCGCGCAACCGGGCCCGCGTGCAGCCCTTGCTGGATGAGCTGGGGGCCGAGCGCATACGCGCGCTGTGGCTGATCAATGCGGTGGCACTCACCCTGCCAGCCCAGGCCGTCAGGCAGCTTCTGACCCACCCGGGCGTGGCACGGCTGGACCTGGACTCTTTTGTGCAGGGCGGGCGCAGCCAGCGCACGCCCTTGTCGCGCAGTGCGGCCGGTGTGCCGCCACCCGTGCTGCTGGAGGCGTCTGGGCCGGCCATCGTGCCGGCGCAGGCCTCCCAGGCAGTGGAGTGGAACCTGAACGCCCTGCATGTACCTGAACTGTGGGCCATGGGCTTGCGCGGGCGCGGCGTCACCGTGGCCACGCTGGACACCGGCGCCGACCTGGCGCACCCGGACCTGCGCGCGCAGTGGCGCGGTGGCCGCAACAGCTGGTTCGACCCGCACGGTGAGGAGGCCACGCCCTATGACGCCACCGGCCACGGCACCCAGGCCCTGGGTGTGCTGGTGGGTACGGCAGGCACGGGCGTGGCACCCGAGGCCCGGTGGATTGCCGCACGCCTGTACAACGGCGAAGGACGGGCCAGCATGAGCGACATCCACCTGGCGTTCCAGTGGCTGCTGGACCCGGATGGCGATGCGGCCACCCTGGACGCGCCGGATGTGGTGAACGCCTCGTGGTCGCTTGCCGGGCGTGTCACCGGCGCGTGTGTCATGGAATTTGCGGACGACATCCAGGCCTTGCGCAGCGCGGGCATTGCGGTGGTGTTTGCCGCCGGTAATGACGGGCCGCGGCCCGCCACCAGCAACAGCCCGGGCAACAACCCGGGCGTGCTCTCGGTGGGTGCGGCTGACAGCGACGGGACCATTGCCCGCTCCACCAGCCGGGGCCCTGCGGCCTGCGATGGCAGCCCCTATCCCCGCTTGCTGGCCCCGGGCGTGGCCATCCGCACCACCGACCTGTCGCACGGGGGCCTGGCCTCCTACACCACCGTGTCGGGCAGTTCGCTGGCCGCGCCGCATGCCAGTGGCGTGCTGGCCCTGCTGGCCGGCGCTTATCCGCGCGCCTCGGTGGCCGAACTCGAAGCGGCCATGCTGGGCAGCGCGCAGAATGCACAGGCAGGGGAGGTGCCAGCGGCCAGGCTTCCGGCGCCGGTGGATGCACTGGCGGCCTTTCAGGCCTTGCGCGCTGCACAGTTGAACCAAACACAAAGGGTGCCCAAACCATGAATTTTTTCAGGCGCGAGATGTTTCCGGCCACGCGGCGTGGGTCTGCCCGTGGCCTCTGGCTGCTTGCCGGGGCCTGGCTGCTGGGCGGTGCCGCACTGGCCCAGAGCGGCGCAGCCGAGCTGCCCGGTGCGGGTGCGGCGCCAGACCCTGTGCTGCAGGCCCGCCTGGCGCTGGGTCAGCGCATCTACCGCGAGGGCCTGGGCAGCCAGGGCCTGCCCATCCAGGCCTTGGGCGCAGGCCAGACCGCTTTGGCGGGCCCGGCAGCCGCCTGCGTCACCTGCCACCGGCGCAGCGGCTATGGCAGCAGCGAGGGGCAGTTCTCGGCGCGGCCCATTACCGCCGCGGCCTTGTTTGAAGAGCAGACCTTGCCCGTGCGCAGTCCGCGCATCAAGGCGCAGCTGGGCACCCGCCAGCGCCCGCCCTATGACGACGCCCTGCTGGCCCGGGCACTGGCCGGTGGCCTGGACTCTGCCGGCAAGCCGCTCGAACCCCTGATGCCGCGCTATGCCCTCCAGCCCGAAGAGTTGCAGGCCCTGACGGCCTATCTGGCCACGCTGTCGCTGCAGTCGGCACCGGGTGTGGATGAGCAGGAGATCCACTTTGCCACCGTGATCCAGCCCGGTGTGTCGCCTGATCGCCGGCGCGCCATGCTGGAGGTGATGCAGGCCTTTTTCCGCGACAAGGGTGCCAACATGCGCCAGGACGAGTCGCGCCGCGAGGCCGGCACCATGCGCATGTACCGCTCCTACCGCAAGTGGGTGCTGCACGTCTGGGAACTGAGCGGCCCGAGCAGCGGCTGGACCAGCCAGCTGGAGGCCTATTACCGTGCGCAACCGGTGTTTGCCTTGCTGGGCGGCCTGGGCGATGCGCCCTGGAGCCCGGTGCACGCCTTTTGCGAGCGCTTCGAGATTCCCTCGGTATTCCCCCAGACCTTGCTGCCAGAGCTGGCAGACGGCAACCAGTACAACCTGTATTTCTCCCGCGGCCCGACGCTGGATGGCGAAGTGCTGGCCAAGCACCTGGCGGAAGGGGGGCAGGGCACATCGGTGCTCCAGGTGTACCGCCGCACCGGGCCCGCCCTGGTGGCGTCAGGCAGCTTGCGGCGCGCCCTGGGTGCAGGGGCCCATGCGCTGCAGGACCAGGTGCAAGACGGGCCGCTGGACGAGGCCTTCTGGGCCCGGGTGCTGGCGGCCAGGCCGGGCGCGGTGGTGCTGTGGCTGGATGCCAAAGAGCTGGAGTCGGCCAGCCCGCCGCCACCCGCACTGCCGGTGTACCTGTCCTATGGCCTGCTGGGTGGCAAGCTGCCCGGCGCGGATTTCGTGGCGGGTGGCAATGTGCGCCTGGTGTATCCGTCCGACCCGCCACCGCGCCACGAGTCACGCATGCTGCGCAGCAAGATCTGGCTGCACAACAAGGGCCTGGCCGTGACGCAGGAGGCCTTGCAGATCAACACGCTGTTTGCCGTGACCGTGGCCAGCGATGCGCTGGGGCACATGCAGGACAGCTTCTCGCGCGACTACTTCATCGAGCGGGTGGAGCACGTGGTGGGGCAGACGCCGATGCCGTCGGTGTTCCGCTCCGTCAGCCTGGGGCCCGGCCAGCGCTTCCTGGGCAAGGGCGAAGGCATTGTGCAGCTGGGTGCTTCGGGCCCGCAAAAGGCCTTGTCGCCCTGGATCGTGCCCTGAGCACGATGCCCAGGTGCCTGCCGGTGCAGCTTGTGTGACCGGTTTGTCAGTGGGTGGTGGAAGAGCCCAGCCCGCTGCGGCTGCTGATGAGGGTTCTGTGGGCGAAATAGCTGGGCCGGTCTATCAGGCCCAGCTCCAGCGCCGCCAGCACCACGTCGGTGGCGTTTTTCAGGCCCAGCTTCTGCATCAGGCTGGCGCGGTGCTTTTCCACCGTCTTGGGGCTGACCGACAGAAACTCGGCGGCGCCGCGGTTGGTGCGGCCTTCGGCAATCAGTTGCAGCACGCCGCGCTCGCGGTTGGTGAGGACGTCGAGCTCGGATGAGCGGGACTTGGACTGCTCGGGGTGCAAAAAGCCGGACACCAGTTGGCCCGAGACATCCGGGCTGATGTACTTTTTGCCCTTGATGGCACTGCGCACGGCAATCAGCACTTCTTCCAGTGTGGCGTCCTTGAGCACATAGCCATCCACGCCAATGCGCAGCGCCGTGGTGACGTGGTCTTCGGTACGCGAATCGGTGAGCAGCACGGTCTTGACGCGCGGCATGCGGCTTTTGATTTGCGCCACCGTGTCCAGCCCACTGCTGCCGGCCAGCTTGATGTCCAGGATGACCACGTCGGGGTCCAGGCGCATGACCGCCTGCACCACGTCGCGCCCGCCCGCCATGGTGTCGGCAACCGCCATGTCGGTGTGGCGGGACAGCAGGGCGCCCAGGCCTTCCCGGAAGAGGATGTTGTCGTCAATCAAGACCAGTTTGCTTTTCATCGTTGTGTTCTCTTTGTTTAACTTTCGACCTCAGTCCCGTACGGTTGGGCCCGGAAAACTTACGCGCACCCGCAAACCGCCCAGGGGCGCGTCCTGCAGGTCGACTGTGCCGCGGTGCAGGGCCACGACCATTTGCACAATCGACAGGCCCAGGCCCACACCTTCGGCGCCGCGCTGGCCCAGACGGTTGAAGCGCTCGAAGGCCTTGCCGCGGTCCTGCGCCGGTATGCCCGGCCCGCTGTCGTCCACGAACAGGATGGTGCTTCCCTCCTGCGCAGTGCTGCTGATGTCAATGTGGCCGCCCTCTTCGCCATACAGAATGGCGTTGGAGATCAGGTTGCGCAGCAGCAGGAAGAGGGCAAAGTCCAGGCCGTACACCGTGGCCACCTCCCAGTGCGTGTGCAGCACCATCTGGCGGGCCTCGGCCCGGGGCCGCAGGTCGTCCATGACCTGCTGGTAGATGGTCTCCAGCGGGATGCTCTCGAAGCGGCCGGAAAAGTCCTGTCCGGTGCTGTCCAGCCGGGTCAGGTCCACCAGTTGGTCGAACACGTGCGAGGCGCGCTTGATGCCGCCAATCACCGCCTGCAAGGCCTGCTGGCGGTCCGGCTCATTGCGCGCGCCCAGGGCCAGCTGCGCCTGCGCCTTGATGCCAGCCCAGGGGGTGCGCAGCTCATGGGCCGCCATGGCGGTAAAGCGCTGTTCGGACTGCAGGGCGTTGCTGGCACGCTGGAACACGCTGTTGAATTCCTCGATGACTGGCAGTATCTCGTGGGTCGGCTGTGCAACGGCCACCGGCTGCATATTGTTCAGGTCCAGGTGGCGCAGGCGGAACACCAGGTCGTCCAGCGCATCGGCAGAGCGGCGCAACAAAAACCAGGTGGCCACCATGGCAAACAGCAGCGGCAGGGCGATGGGCAAAAAATAGTAGTGCAGCAGCGTCTGGGTGTCGGCGTCGTGGTCCTCGAATTGTTCGGCGACCTGCACGGTGTAGCTCTGGTCGGCTGAGGGCAGCGCGAACACGCGCCCTGGCTTGCCCTCAACCTCCGCATCGACAAAGCCGAACTGGCCCAGCGGCATCAGGGGCGGCTGCTCCGCCGGCATATTGGTTTTCAGCAAGGTCTGCCCCTGCTGCATCCAGACCTGAAAACTCAGATCCAGGTTGGCATCGGGCGGCGAGTAGTGGTGCACCGGGGCGCCGGGCGCCCGGCCGGCCTGGGCGACATCGTCCTTGCTGAATTCCACCACGGTCTGTGCCACTTCGGCCAGGTGCATGTCCAGGTGGTGGCGCTGCTCCATCTGCTCTGCCATATGGGCACCGCGCACACCCAGCAGCAAGGCTGCTGCAATGGCCACCGAGGTGATCACGGTGACCTTGCGCTGCAGCGATTTGACCAACCGGATTTCGGCCATGCCTACATCTCGGGTGCGATGGTGTAACCCACGCCGCGTATGGTGTGGATGAGGTCGGCGCGGAACTTGCGCCGCAGCATGTGGACGTAAACCTCGATGGCGTTGCTCTCCAGTTCCTCGCCATTGCCATACAGGGACTCTTCAATCTGGCGGCGCGACAGGATCTGGTTCTTGCGCCGCACCAGCGTCTCCAGCACCCAGAATTCACGGTGCGTGAGGGGCACATTCACACCCTCCCAGGTGGCGCACAGGCGCAAGGGGAACAGGCGCAGGGGGCCGTGTGTCATGGCGTCGGCATCGGCGTTGGCAATCGGCAAGCGCCGCAGCAGGCTGCGGATGCGGGCGGTCAATTCGTCCAGATCAAAAGGTTTGACCAGAAAATCATCGGCGCCCATGTTCAGCACATTGACACGGTCGCTGATGCTGCCGCGGGCCGTGGTGACAATCACTCGGATGTCCATTTGCGCGCTGTGCAGGCGCTCCAGCAAAACTTCGCCACTGACGTCGGGCAAGCCCAGGTCGAGGATGACAAAGTGGTAGATGTGGCAGTTCACCGCCTCGGTGAACTCCCGTCCGCTGGTAATCCAGTCCACCGCAAAACCATCTTGTGACAGGTGCTTTTGTACAGCGCTGCCCAGCATATGGTCGTCTTCGACAAGAAGTACACGCATGGTTATCCCTCTGTCAGTATGTTTTCTGCTGCATTGCGCACAGTGCAGGCGTCAGGGGGCAATTCTTACAGTCGCTTACACCAAACGGCATGGCAAATTCAAAAAAAAATGCCGGAAACTGTGGATTATTCACGCTCAGTGGCGTAAAGGGGCTTGCCCAAGGGATGCCAGGGTGTCGTGGGGGTGTGGGCCATAAAATGGCATCTTTGATTCAACCCGCAGCGGGGCACCATTGACACCTATTGACCACACCCGTGCCACGGTTGAAGAGTTCGGCAGCTTTGACACCCTCATCGATGCGCGCAGCCCCTCCGAGTTTGCCGAGGACCACATCCCCGGCGCCATCAACTGCCCGGTGCTCGATGACGCGCAGCGCATCGTGGTGGGCACGCTGTACAAGCAAGTCTCCGCTTTTGATGCGCGCAAGGTGGGCGCGGTGCTGGTGGCGCGCAACGTGGCCACGCACATCGAGACCCTGTTTGCCGACAAGCCCAAGGGCTGGACGCCGCTGGTGTACTGCTGGCGCGGCGGCCAGCGCAGCGGCGCCTTCACCCACATCCTGCGCGAGGTGGGCTGGTCCGCCAAGCGCCTGACCGGCGGCTACAAGGCCTGGCGCGGCCATGTGATTGAACAGCTGGCGCTGGTGCCCAAAGCCTTGCACTTCACGGTGATTGCCGGGCCCACCGGCAGCGCCAAGACGCGCATTCTGGAGGCCATGCAGCAGCAGGGCCAGCAGGTGCTCAACCTGGAGGCGCTGGCGGCGCACAAGGGCTCGGTGCTGGGCGACCTGCCGGGGCAAAAGCAGCCCTCGCAAAAAATGTTCGAGACCCAGGTGCTCACGGCCGTGGCGCAGTTCGACCCGGCGCGGCCGGTGTATGTGGAGTCCGAGAGCAAACGCATCGGCCAGCTGCGCGTGCCCGATGCGGTGTTCGCGGGCATCCAGGCGGGCCAGTGGCTGCGCGTGCAGGCCAGCATGGCCGAGCGCGTGCAGTTCCTGCTGCGCGACTACGATTATTTTTTGAGCGGCCCCGAACTGGAGATGCAGCTCGAGCGCCTGAAGGAAAGCTGCGGCGGCGAGACCGTGGCGCGCTGGAAAGGCCTGGCCCAGGCGCGCGACTTCCCCACCCTGGTGGGTGAGCTGCTGGCCCAGCACTACGACCGCTTTTATTTGCGCTCCCTGGACAAGCACGCCGAGGGCGCAGGCCACAGCCGCTTTGAGACGGATGACCTGTCGGACGCGGGCATTGCTGCTTTGGCGCGTGCTATTGCAGGGCGCGAAGGAACCGGCGCGTAGCGCGCTGTGCTTTTTCGCTCGCTGCGCGTGAAGGGGATACGCCGGGCGCCTCATACGGGAGTACCCCAAATCGGCGCCCGCCCTTGCCCCTCATGCGCACCCACCCGCAGGTGCAACAGAAACAGACCTGGATTTGACTAACGACTAGCGCGCCGCCGCCACCACTTCCAGAATCTTGCTGCCCAGCTCCTCAGCCACAAACTTGCCGACATAGGCATCGGCCCCGGCACTGCGGGCGTGGTTCTCGGTGGCGGTGCCCGACAGCGACGAGTGGATCATCACCGGAATGCCGCCAAAGCGCGGGTCGTCCTTGATGTAGCGGGTGAGGGTGAAGCCGTCCATCTCCGGCATTTCCAGGTCGGTCAGCACCAGCGCCACCTTGTCGCGTATGGGCACGCCCTGGGCTTGCGCCTGGGCCTGCATGGTGGCGAGTTTTTCCCAGGCTTCCTTGCCGCTCTTGGTCATGATGACGGGGATGTTCATGGACTTGAGGGCCTGCTCGATCATCATGCGCGCCACCGCCGAATCGTCGGCCGCCAGAATCACCGAGCCCGCAGGGATGGAGCCCTTGGGCATGGGCGTGCCCTCGCGGAAGGTGTGGTGCTGGTCGGGGAAGACGTCGCGCAGGATCTGCTCCACATCCAGCACCTGGGCCAGGCGGCTGCCTTCCTGGTCGCCGTCCAGACGTGCCAGGCTGGTCACCAGGCCGCCGCCCGTGCCCTCGGCCGAGAGCGCCTGCTTCCAGTCCAGGCGCACGATCTCGTCCACCTCTTCCACCGCAAAGGCCTGCGTGGTGCGGGCAAACTCGGTGACCAGCAAAATGCCCAGGCCCTTGACCGGTTCGCAGCCCACGATCTTGGGCAGGTTGACCACCGGAATCAGCTGGCCGCGCACATTGGCAATGCCCATCACGGCCGGTCCGGCATTGACCATGGTGGTGATCTCGGGCATGACCATGATCTCGCGCACCTTGAAGACGTTGATGCCAAACAGCTCGTGCTTGAGGGCGCCGTTGGGCTTGCCCAGGCGGAACAGCAGCAGCTCGAACATGTTGTTGCTGGAGGCATTGCTGCGCTTGTCTTTTTCGGTTCCGAAGGCTGTGGCCATGGCGGGTTCCCTTGTCTGTATGTTCAGTGGTGCACGACGCCGCAGGCGCTGCGCTCAGGCCATTGTGGCGCAATTAAAGTGCATTAGGCCAGTCCATCAGGCCGCTCCATCAGGCCAGGCCATCACTGCCGGGTGCGCAGGCCCTTGGGGTCGTAGAAGGGCTGCAGTGAGGGCGTGGCCGCCACGCGCACACCGGCCACCTCCACTTCATAACGGCCTTGCAGCAGGTGGGCTGCATAGGCCCCATCCGCTGCATCGGGGCAAGCCACATAGCCCATGCCCAGCGACTGGCCCAGCGTGTGGCCAAACATGCCCGAGCTGATGCGTCCCACGATGTCGCCGTCGCGCAGCACCGGCTCGTTGTGGTGGAGCAAATAGGCGGGGTCGTGTAGGGCGAACTGCAGCAGCCGGCGCTTGAGGCCCCGCGCGCCCCGCTCCTTTTGCGCCAGCAAGGCGGCCTGCCCGATAAAGCCGCCGGGCTTGTTCCAGGCCACGGCAAAGCCCAGGCCCGCCTGCAGCGGCGTGTCTTCGTCGCTGATGTCGTGGCCCCAGTGGCGGTAGCCCTTTTCCATGCGCAGGCTGTTGAGTGCGTGGTAGCCGCACAGGCGCAGGCCATGGGCCTGGCCTGCTTGCAGCAGCACATCGAACACGGCGGGCGCGCATTCGGTGGGCATGTAGAGCTCCCAGCCCAGTTCGCCCACGTAGCTGATGCGGCTGGCGCGCACGCGGGCATAGGCCAGGTCGATCACCTGCGAGCTGCCAAACGGAAAGGCAGCGTTCGACAGGTCGGTGCCGGTCAGGCCCTGCAGCAGCGCGCGGCTATCCGGCCCCATGAGGCTGAGCACGGCCATGCCGGAGCTCACATCCACGGCCACGGCGCGGGCTTCTGCGGGCAGCTGGCGTTGCAGCCAGGCGAGGTCGCGCGTCTGGGTGGCGGCCGCACTCACCACCAGAAAGCGGTCGCTCGCCTCGCGCGTGATGGTCACATCGGCCTCGATGCCGCCGCGCTCGTTGAGCCACTGGGTGTAGACGATGCGGCCCACCGGCACCGCCACATCGTTGGCGCAAATGCGGTTGAGCACACGCTCGGCATCGGGCCCCTGCACCGTGAATTTGGCAAACGACGACAGGTCGAACAGGCCCACACCGCTGCGCACCGCCTGGTGTTCGGCGGCCGCGTGTTCAAACCAGTTCTGGCGGCCGTAACTGTAGGCGTATTCGGGCTGCACACCTGCAGGCGCAAACCAGTTGGCGCGCTCCCAACCCGCGGTCTCGCCAAAGCAGGCGCCCTGGGCTTTGAGGCGCTCATGCAGGATGGACTGGCGCACCCCGCGCGCTGTGGCCGGCTGGCGGTAGGGCCAGTGCATGGCGTAGAGCAGTCCCAGCGTTTCCACCGTGCGCTCGCGCAGGTAGTGGCGGTTGCGTTGAAAGGGCATGCAACGGCGTATGTCCACGTCCCACAGGTCCATGGGCGGGTGGCCGTCCAGCATCCAGTCGGCCAGCACCTTGCCCGCGCCGCCCGCCGACTGGATACCGATGGAGTTGAAGCCCGCGGCCACAAAGAGGTTACGCACCTCGGGCGTTTCGCCCAGCAGGTAGCGGTCATCCGGCGTGAAGCTTTCGGGCCCGTTGAAGAAGAGCTTGATGCCGGTCTGCGCCAGCGCCGGGTAGCGTTGCATGGCGCTGGCCAGCAGCGGCTCGATGTGCGCCAGGTCATCGGGCAACTGGTCAAAGCAAAAGCTCTCGGGAATGCCCTGCATGCCCCAGGGCTTGGCCACCGGCTCGAACCAGCCCACCAGCAGCTTGCCCGCGTCTTCCTTGAAGTAGGCGCAGCCATCCGGGTCGCGCAGCACCGGCAGCTTGGCGTGCAGGCCCGCCATGGCTTCGGTGACGATGTAGAAATGCTCGGCCGCATGCAGGGGCACGTTGGTGCCACTTTGCGCGCCCAGTGCGTGGGCCCACATGCCCGCGCAGTTGACCACCATGTCGGCGCGGATCTCGCCCTGTGCGGTGCGCACGCCCACTGCCTGGCCATCTTCAATCAGGATTTTTTCGACCAGCGTGTTCTCAAAAATGCGGGCGCCGCGCATGCGCGCCCCTTTGGCCAGCGCCTGCGCGGTGTCGATCGGGTTGCAGCGCCCGTCCTTGGGCAGGAAGACGCCACCCACCACATCGCCGGTGTGCATGCCAGGCCACATGCTGGCCACTTCATTGGGGGAGAGGGTGTGCACCTCCAGCCCAAAGCACTTGGCCATGGAGGCGCCGCGCAGCAGCTCTTCCATGCGCGCGGTGTGTGTGGCAATGGCCACCGAGCCGGTTTGCCTGAAGCCCGTGGCCTGGCCGGTTTCCTGCTCCAGCGTGGCGTACAACTGCGTGGTGTACTGGGCCAGCCGCGTCAGGTTGGCCGTGGCCCGCAACTGCCCGACCAGGCCCGCCGCATGCCAGGTGGTGCCGCAGGTGAGTTGTTTGCGTTCCAGCAAGACCACATCGGTGCAGCCGCGCAAAGCCAGGTGGTAGGCCAGGCTGCAGCCCACAATGCCGCCCCCCACAATGACAACGCGCGCATGCGCTGGTAGCGCTGGTACATCCATACCGTCTCCTGAAGGGTTCATGTTCTGTGCCCTGGCACAGCCTTTACGGTCACTTTACCGCTGTAAGGAATTGTGCGGTATGCGCAGGCGCTGGCGGGCCGTTAAAGGTCCAACGGCGCTTGTGCTGTTGAGGAGTTTTTCTGTGAATACGCTGCGTCGTCTGGCCAAGTTGGGTGTGTTGGTGCTGGTGGGTTCGTACTTGAGCGGCTGCATTGTGGTTCCACTGCACGGCTGGGGCCACGGCGACCGGCATGAGGACCGCGGAGGCTACGGCTACCGGAGGTAACAGGCATTCATCCACTGTCGGGCGGCTGGCTACAATGCAAGCCTCCCGACATAGTTCAATGGATAGAACGGGGTCCTCCTAAGACTCAGATACAGGTTCGATTCCTGTTGTTGGGACCAGCCACCCAAGGCCCGCACCGGCGTTACCCGCTAGTCCTCCCGTTCCGTAAAAAAATGCCACAGCTTCCTGAGGGTGCCAATGGCAATGACGGATAGGCCAGCGAACATGCCGATCACAAACAGCAGGCCAAGTCCGATCGGGTTTCCATCGCCGGGACCGAAATGTACGTTCAAGGCGACCTTTGAATGTCTTGCGCATCTTGTCAGCCACAGCGGGCTCGGTGGCGGCACAATGGGGTCCCAACATACCCCGGGAGTAGCAAGCATGACACGTCGATCCATACAGCGTGAAATCATTGCCCGAGACCTCGCCAGCCGCTACGGCGAAGGAGACACCACTGTGCAATCCGTGCGCAACGCCAGCCAGGTGGACTCACCCATGCGCCCTGTGGCTGCACTGCCGGAGCGCAGACTGCTGGTGCAAGGTCCAAGAGGCCGCAAGCAGGCGCAAAAGCTACAGCCGCACTTCTGAGAGCAGCTTTTCCACCTGCTTGGCGTCCACGGCGCCGGGCACGCGTCGGCCGTCCGCCAGGAACAGGGTGGGCGTGCCCTCGATGCGATAGCGCTGTCCGAAGTCCAGGTTGCGGTCGAGTGCCGTGGTGTCACAGGGCATGATGCCGCCGGTGGTGGCCACCTGGTTGAGGATCCAGTCCTGCCAGGCCTGGCCGCGGTCCTTGGCGCACCAGATCTTCTTCGACTTTTCTTTCGAGTCGGGCCCCAGGATGGGATAGAGGTAGACGTTGACCGTCACGTTGTCCACGGCTTCGAAGTCTTTCTCGAAGCGCTTGCAGAAGCCGCAGTTCGGGTCTTCAAACACCGCAATCTTGCGCTGGCCGTTGCCCCGCACGATGGTAAAAAAATCTCTCTTGGGCAGGTCCTCGAACCGGAGGGCCATGAGCTTGTCGATTTTTTCCTTGGTGAGGTCCTTCAGATTTTGGGTATTGAGCAGGCTGCCGCGCAGAACGTAGTCACCCCGCGCATCCGTGTAGTAGAGGTCGGTGCCATTGACACGCACCTCGTACATGCCCGGCATGGGCAGCTTCACGATTTCGTCAATGGTCTTGAATTCGGGCAGGCGTTTGGCCAGGTTCTTGCGGATGAGCGCCTCTTGCGCGCACAGGCCCAGGCTCAGCGTTGTCAGCAAAAAACCCAGGGCCAGTCGGCGCGGCAGAGCAGTCAAAAGCTTCATGGTGTGTCCTTGTTGTTCCGGGCTTGGCATGCTCACTGCGCTAGATCGGTGGCCAGCAGGCGCTCGGCATCGAGCTTGTCGCGATAGTCTTCCAGCAGGCTCTCAAAACCCACGCGCCGGGCTCCCGTCAGCTGGTCGGGCAGTTGCGCCGCACCCAGCGGCGTGGTGTCACGGCACTGCGCCACCAGCGTGCGGCCCAAACTGTAGAGCTCGGTGTTGCGTTTCTCGCAGGCGTTGACCTGGCGGTTGCGGTTGACGAGGGTGCCTTCAGACGCCTTGAGCTGCGCGCTGGTCTGCGCCAGTTCTTTTTCCAGTACGGCCACGCGTTCCTGTGTGGTTTTCAGGCGCTGTTCCAGCTCCGCCTTGGCAGCCTGCACGGCCTTGTTGTCTTCCTGCGCGGCGTCGAGTGCGCTCTGCAGTTGTTTGGCCTTCTGGCCATCGGCTGTGGCGCGCGACTGCACGCCCTTGAGGCGCGTCTCCAGGGCGGCCTTTTCTTCATCGGTTGCGCGCAGCTTGTCCTGCAGCGCGGTTTGCGCCTGCGTGATGGTTTGCAGTTGGGCCTGGGTGCGGCGCAGGGCCTCGCGCTCGCGCGCGCCGGGTTTTTCCTGGGCCTGCACACCGGCTGCGGCACAGCAGGCCAGCAACAGGGCCATGAACGGGTACTTCATCAAAACTCTCCAAACGAGTAGGTGCCGCTGGTGGGCAGGGCCACTTTCTTGAGCTGGGGGTTGGCACCTGCCGCCAGCAGTTGCTGCACCAGGGCATCGCGCTGCAGGTATTCGGCCCAATACAGGGGTGTCAGGCCATCGCGGTCGGGGCTGTTGGGGCTGGCACCGTGTTTTAAAAGCAGGGCCAGCACGTCGGGGAAATTCTCGGCAATCGCCACCATCACCAGGCCGTCGCCCTGGCGGTTGCGCACCTTCAGGCTGGCGCCTGCCTCGAGCAAGGCAGTGGCTGCGGCCACGCGGTTCATGCGCACGGCCAGCATCAGCGCCGACTCACCGCTCTCGGTGCTGGTGTCGGTCTGGGCACCGCTGCCCAGCAGCAGCCGGACGACCTCGGTGTGTCCGCCCAGGGCGGCTGCGGCCAGCGGCGTCATGGCACCGCCGCGCCCGTTGGCCGAGGCGCCCGCGCGCAGCAGGGTGCGCACCACATCGGCGTGTCCCTCTTGGGCGGCCAGCAACACGGGCGTGCTGTCCCAGGTGTTGGTGGCGTTCACCCGCGCGCCGCCCAGCAGCGCGGCCTTGGTGGCGGCCAGGTCGCCCGTGCTGGCGGCTTTCATCAGAGCGGCTCCTGCGGTGGCGGTGGCAGAGGTGCTGCTGTTTGTTGCGGTGAGCTGCGGCCAGTCCTGCGCGCTGGCCACCAGTTGCAGCTGCTCCTCGCGCGGGGTCTTGAAGCGCACCGTGTCTTCGGGCGTCTGCACCCCGGCTTCCAGGCGCTGGCGCAAGGCCAATTGCGCGGGTGCCATGGCACAGCCCGAGAGCTGCACCACCGCGCACAGGCCCAGGCCCCAGGACGACAGCCGCGCGCGGGCGGGCCTGGTCAGGTTAGAACTTGGCATTGAAGTACAGCTGCAAGGCATTGATGCTCAGGGGCGGGCCCGAGACTTCGTTGCTGGAGAGGTAACGTGCGCTCAGCCAGTTGTTGCGCCCCAGCGCGTACTGCAGGCCCAGCACATAGCCCTTGTTGTTGGTGCCGCCCAGGTGGAAGTCGGAGTCGGTCATGGCGTCCAGCACCGCATCGGCTTCCAGGTAGCGGTAGGCCAGGCTGGCCTGCCAGTCGCCGCGCAGCAGCATGGCGGGCATGCCCACGGCCACGCGGGCCATGTAGCCAGTGGTCTGGCGAGGCACGTCGAGGCCGGTGCGCTCCTTGGTCTTGCTCTGGCTGAAGCCGATGTTCTCCACATAGTCCAGCGTGGAGATCACGTGCACCGGGTCGTACAGGTTCAGGTCCAGCATGGCGGTGAGGTTGAGCAATTGGTAGTCGGCGGCCAGGGCCCACAGTGGCACGGGCGTGATGGCGCTGCTGTAGGCAATGTCAAACAGGGTGTTGCCCTTTTGCCGGAAGGTGGGTGCGGTGCCGTTGTAGGTGCCCGCATCCAGCACGTCGTTGCGCTGCCCGGCGACGTTCTGGAAGTCGTAATAGCCCAAGCCGATCTTTGCGCGCTTGGCGTTGTCCGGCACCCATTCCACGCCGCCTTGCACACCCACCAGCCATTTGGATTTGGCCTTGTTGGAGGTACTGGTCTCGATGTCCTGCAGCGCAAACAGGCCGGTGCCTGCAAAGGGGCGCCACACCGCATCGCTCTTGGCTGCCGGGTCGAACTGGGCCTGCACGCCGTCGAGCGTGAGGTTCTCGTTCCACACCAGGTCGGTGCCAAACCAGGGGTTGGCCATGCGCCCGGCGGTTGCCGTCAGCCAGGGCAGGGCCTCGTCGTCGTGGTAGCGCATAAAGGCGCGGTCCAGCGCAAAGCTGGTCTTCTTGCCCGAGTCACCCAGGGTCTGGCTGGTGGACAGCGGGTCGGCGGCCGAGCCGGTGGTCAGGCGCACGGAGGTGGACAGGTCTTGCGTTACCTTGGCACTCACACCCAGGCGGGCACGCATGCGCAGGCGCATGCGGTCGTCGCTCATCTCGTTGATGTTCTGGCCATTGGCAGACAGAAATTGGGCGGTCGCCGCATTGTTGTTGCCATAGGCCTCGCTCTGCAGGCCCACGCGCATGTCGCCCTCGATCTTGACGCGGTCCACCCACTCGGGGATGGCATTGGCATCGGCCCAGCGCTCGGCTTTGGCCTGGGCAATCACTTCTTCGCGCACCTGGTCGGTGATATGCTTCTTCACAAACTCGGGCACATAGGGCACGCGTATGGGCGCCACCTCCGGCTTGCCTTCCTTGGCCACGGCAGCGGGTTCACTTTTTTGCCCTGCCTGGCGCACCAGCTGGTCGGCCTTTTCCTGCGTCAAAAAGCCCTGCTGCACCAGCGCCTGGATCAGGCCCAGGGTGGTCTGGCGCAGGGCCTCCAGGCTTTCGGCTTCACCGGCATGGGCCGTGCCCAGGGTGGCGGTCAACAACAGGGCGCAGGCCGCGGCCGACGCTTTCATTTTCAGATTCATATAAGACATGGTTGTTCGTACTTTCAAATTTCATCGCGACGCAATGCGCAGGCGAACCGGTTGCGGCATATCGCCGGGTGCGCCTTCGCGCAGGGCCGACAGGTTCTTCAGCACGGAGCGGATAGCCTCGTCGAGCTCGGCCTTTTCCGCCGGCCCTATCAGCTCTACACGTGTAATCTGCCCACTGGCCGAGACCCAGACATTCACATCGCGTCTGAACTCACCGGCCTCGCGCAGCTTCTTGTCGCGGGCAATCGCGTCCTGTATGCGTTCCTTCACCAGCGCGCCGTACCAGGCAAACTTGTTGCCAGTGCCACCGCCACCGCCGCCCGCAATCAGGTCGGCGCCGCCCTTTTTGCCCACCAGGCCAAAGCCGTCGCCAGCACCCGTGCCGGCCGCGTCCACGGCCAGGTCCGGGCCCGGTGGCGGCGCCTCGGACTTGGTCGGCGCGGCATCGGGTTTGGGGATGTCCATCTTTTCCTTGATCTCGTCCTTCGGCGGTGGTGGCGGTGTCTTGGGTGGCGGCGGTGGAGGCGGCGGCTTCATCAGGGCAATTTCCTGAATGATTTTTTTCTTGCGCGGCTCCTCGCCCGCAGCCAGCAGCTTGGATAACCAGACCGCACACAGGCCCAGCAGCACCAGCGCGCCCAGGCCGATGAACACCCAACGGTAGCGCTGCCAGATGCTGCGGTCTTCGGTGCTGACCTGATCAAATTCCGAGCTCACTTGACCAACTTCTGCGTCACCAGGCCCACCTGGTTGAGGTCCAGCCGGCCCAGCAGGTCGAGCACCTCCATCACCTTGGCGTACTGCACCGCCGAGTCACCCTTGAGCACCACGGGGAATTCCGGCGTGGCGGTCTTCAGGGCCACCAGGCGCTGCTCCAGGTCGGCGATGGTGGCCATGGGGTAGGCGTCCAGGTACAGGCTGCCATCCTGCGTGATGGTGATGGCCTTGGTGGCCGGTTTGGCCAGGCTGGGCGTGTTGCTGGCCTTGGGCAGGTTCACCTTGATGCCCTGCACCGAGGCAGTCGTCATCAAAATGAAGATCACCAGCAGCACATAGGACAAGTCCAGCATCGGGGTGATGTTGATGTCGTCATAGACGGCACCGTCTTCTTGCGCCTTCGACATGCTTAGCCCCCGTAGTTCTCTGCCATCTTGGTGACAAATTCGTCCACGAACACGTTCATGTCGGCGCCCACGCCCTTGATGCGGGTCTGCAAATAGTTGTAGCCAAACAGCGCGGGAATCGCCACACCCAGGCCCGCCACCGTGGCCACCAGGGCCGCGGCAATGCCGGGGGCAATCGCGTTCACGTTCACGTCACCGGCAGCGGCAATCGCGGCAAAGGTAATCATCACACCCACCACCGTGCCCAAGAGGCCCAGGAAGGGGCCGCCCGAGATGGCAATGGTCAAGAGCACCATGCCCTTGTCCAGGCCGTGGCGCTCACGCGTGAGCTGCGCATCGAGCGAGGCACGCACGGCGTTGATGGACTGGTTGGAGATCACCGGAAAGGCGTGCTGGCCGTCGGCCACCTTGGGAAAGCGCGACTTCAGCTCGGCCACACCCACGGCATAAATGCGGTGCAGCGAGGAGCTGGCAAAGTCCGCCTTGCGCACCACCAGGCCATCGAGTGCACCGGCATGCGCCTTGGCGTCTTCGCCCAGCTCCAGCAGGCCACGGCTGACCTTGCCAAACTCTTCGACAAAGCCGCGGTTGGTGCGCTCCATGCGGTTGAGCAGCAGGAGCTTCTTGCCCATGACATAAATGGCCACAAAGAACATCAGCACGCAAATGCCCACCACCACCCAGCCGTCCAGGGTCAGGTTTTGCAGCGTGGCCTTGAAGTAGTTGGGGCCTTCGCTGGTGTCGGTGGTCTGCTCTTCGCCCTGCGCCAGCAGTACGCCGGTTTCGCTTTGCGACTGCACCTGCGCGGCCAGCCAGGCTTCAGGGCGCGCCATGCCCGACACCTGCACCTCATCGATCTTGCCCACCAGGCTGCTGCCCACACGCATTTCATTGCCCGCCACCAGCAGACCGGCGGCGTTGGCGACTGCCTTGCCATCGACAAACAGCACGGCCTGCGCACCACCCGTCACGGCCACGTGGTGCCACACATTGAGCGTCAGCGCCTCGGCGGCCTTGGCGCTGGTGCCACCCATCTTGAGCACCGGCACACCGGCTGCCAGCGACAGGCTCAACCCGCCGAACGAAAACACTTCGCCCTCACCGCGCTCGGCATTGATCCAGGCCGACACGGTGACTTCCTTGGCCTGTTGCAGGGCCGGGTTGCTGAGCACCAAGCCACCGTCGCCATTCAGGTGCGCCGAGCCGCCAATCAGGCCGCTGGGCACGGGTGTGGCACGCGATTCGGTGGCATGCATGGCCTTGCCACTGGCGTCCTGCGGCAGGCCCTTGTCTTCAGCCAGGTGGTACACGGCCAGTTGCTGCGCATCGAACACGGCGGCGGCGGCCGCGGCCGGGGCCTTGGTGTTGCCGTAGTACATCCAGATGTGCTGCGTGGTGTTGGCGGCCTGCAGCTTGGGCACCTGCACCCAGACAAAGGCCAGGTTGTTCACGCTGTCAAAACGCTCGATCTGGAAGGGCAAGGCGGTCTTGTCGTCTTCGGCCAGAAAGCGCAGGTCGCTGCCGTCTTCCTTGCCCGCCAGGAAATCGAAGTTGGCGCTGGACAGGCGCACCAGCAGCGGCACCTGTGCGGCATCGGCGGTGATGCCTGCGGCCTTGGTGTCGAGGGTGATTTTCTTGCGCCCGGTCCAGTCCTTGTCCCACCAGGCGTGGGCCGAAAGGGGCAGAACCAGCAGCAGGGCGACAGTAGCTAAAAGACGTTTCATGGAAGGTAAAAATAAATATATATAGGAACGTGGTTCGCCCTGAAAGGGCATCTTATGAACCACGTGTGTAACGCTTATGACATCTGCAGCGCGGGGCCTTTACTCACCAAAACCCAGCACATCCACCCGCACGATGGTGGGCTTCAGCGCCGTGGCCAGGGCCTGCGCGGCACGGGCAGCTTCCGAGGCGTTCTGGCTCGCCGCCGCAATGGTTTTGCTGGCGTCATCGCCCAGCGAGCTGGCACCCGATGCCGCCGCCGTCACCGCGCTGGTATCGGCCACCGGCGTGCCCACCGACTTGCCGCTGACCGCCACGTTGTCCGCACCCTTGAAGTCCAGTGCGGCCACATTCAGGTTGCCCGCGCGGATGCCCGCGTCCCCCGCGTTGACCGTACCTTTGGGTGCGATCAGGTCCACGTCACCGGCCGTGATGCCTGCCACCGAGAGGGCGCCGATACCGCTGCCGGTAGCGGCCCCTTGCAGCACCTGCGTCACATTGCCCTGGGCATCGATCTTGATGACCGGCGGCGGCACGGCGCTGGCCGTCTTCTTGCCCTTGCCCGCATCAATGCCACCTTCACTGGACCACAGCAGCACGTCGCCACCGCCCACCGTCAGGATGCGCGACTGGTTGACGACGATGTCCTTGCGCGCAAAGCCCTTGATGTCACCGGCGCTGGCCACCACCATGCCCAGCACGTCACCCAAGGGTGCCTTGCTGCCATCGGGCAGCTTGCCGCCCACCAGGATGGCCGGGGTATTGGCCAGGCCCACCAGCACATCGCCGCCCGGCACCATGAATTCGATGTTGCCGCCGCTCTCGGATTTGATGCGGCTGGCGAACAGGTTCACATTGCCCTGGTAGTTGGCAAAACTGCCGTCGGCCGCCTTGGCCGATATGCCCGGAAACACCAGCTCCAGCGCCGCATAGCCCCGCGCGTAGTCACCCCCAAAACCACTGGCGCTGCTGTTGAAGTCACGGCCCGTGGTGCGCAGTGCGGTGTAGACCATGTCGCGCACCTTTTGTTGTTGCGCCTGGGCGGGCAGGGCGGCAATCGCAGCCACGGCCGTGCTGGCTGCTGCGGCGTCCAGGTTGTTGTCACCGGTGAGCCAGCGCGCCTGCCACAGCGTGGCTGCGTCCACACTGCCGGCCTGCAGTGTGGTGAGCAAGCGCGTGACGCTGCCCGCATAGTCAATGCCCGCTGCACCCACACCGGCCGCAATCTGCAAGTCCGCACCCTGGCTGCCCAGGTTGGCGTTCTCCAGATTGCCACGGCTGCGGATGCCGCTGGAGGTGCCCAGGTCCAGGTTGCGCCCGGCGGTGACTTCCAGGCGGCCTGCGCCGGATACCTTGATGCCGTCGTTTTCACTGCGGTTGGCACCGGGGCTGTAGCTCAGGTCGCGCGCGGCCTGCAAGTAGCTCACGCTGCTGGCGTTGGCGTTCTGGATGTTGACGTTGAAGTCCACAATGTCCTGGCCCGCGCGCACCTGCAGGGCCTTGGCAAGCACCAGATTGGTCATGCCCGCGCCGCTGGTCTTTTCGGTCACCTCGGACACACCCGAGACATTGCCGCTTACGGCAAAGATGTGCGCCGCCTGGGTGTCGTCGGCATGCACCGGCGTGCCTGCATGCAAGAGGCTGACATTCAGGGGGCTGGTGTCATCCAGCGCGGCGGCAGCGGTCGCCGGACGCACCAGGTTGGCAAGCGTGTTGGGATCGCGGTCACTCATCACCAGCGAGGTATTGAGCAGCACCGCGCCTTGGGCCAGCAGGTCGAGCTGCCCGTTGGCAGCGGGTGCCATGACGTAGGTTCCCCCCAGCTGGTTTTTGTGCAGCTTCACATCCCCCTGCAGCGCCACCATTTCCAGATTGGGCGGCAGGTAGTTGAGCAGTGTGTCGAAGGTGCCGCCACTGTTCTCGCCACTACGCAGCTGGGCGTAGGCATCCTTCATGTTCGCGGCCTCGCGGGACTGGATGGTGTCGTGCAGGGTCACATCGCCCGTGACGCTCGTCAACACGGCAGCCGTGCTGTCGCCATAGGTCGAAAACACCGTGCGCCGGGACGTCTTGGCCGCCGTGTTGCCCACCACATTGGCCGTGGTGCTGCCCACGCTGACAGCGGTGGACTGCGGCAGCAGCGTGGGGTTGAGGATGGCCAGAATATTGACGTCGCCCTGCGCCTCCACGCGCGCCGTGGCATCGCCCAGGGCGATGACGGGGTAGACAAAGGGCGCGGCCTCGGCACCTGCGCTGTCCACGACGCCACCGAGCTTGCCACCCGCCTGGACCACCAGTGCGCCGTTGTCGGTATAAAACTGCCCACCCATCACGTTGCCACCGGCTTCCAGGCGCACGTTGCCGCCGCCTGTTTTTGCAATGCCAGCGGTGGCCGGATTGGTGCTGCTCAAGCGTGCCTGCGTGGCCGCGCTGGCCGACACATTCAGCAGGTCCTTGCCGGCAGTCAGCGACACATTGCCGCCGCCCAGGGTGGCCACACCCTGGTTGAACAAGTCAAAGCGCACCCACCAGGAGGGCTGGGTTGCATAGCTCAGGCCATTGGTGGCCAGGCGGCCCTGGCGGAACAGCCATTCAGAATACAGCTGGGTGGCTGGGGCCATGGCGACATTGCGCCCGGCATTCAGGCTGACGTCGCCACCACCCTGCGTGTAGGACGCAAACAGCGGGGACACCGGTGGCGTCGTGCTGGTGGTTTTTCCGGCGGTGTACACCACCGAACCGGTGTTGCTTAAGACAATGTCCCGGGCCGCTGCCAAGTCAATGCTGCCGGTTCCGGTGCGCAGCATGGCGTTGCTGGCCAGTGTCAAGTCCGCGGTGGCGTTGGCACGGGTGCGCAGGGCATTGGCGGCTGTGGTGTCGGCGCCCGCCACCAAGCGGTAGGACCAGGAGTCGCCCGTGCTGACAGTGGCCGGTTTGCCGTCCAGGCCGTTGCGGGTGGCGGCACTGAAGCCATCCGACAGGTTGTTGTTGATAGTGAGATTGCCCGCCGCGCGCAGGGTCAGGGTGCCGGGTTCGATGAGCTTGGTGCGCAGGCCGAGCAGGTTCCAGTCGTTGGCAGCGCTTGCGTCACCCAGTGTCAGGTCCCCGCTTGACTGCACCTCCACCCCGGCACGCAAATGGAAATTGCCGGCATCGTGTCCCAGGTCATGGGCCAGGGTGGCGCTGTTGGCAACAAAGGTGGCATCGTTGTTGTCAGCGGCGATGGTGTCCAGGGCCAGGTTGCCCGCACCGGTATTGCTGCTGGTGACGCTGCCCGTGGTGGTGCGCGTTGTGCTGCCTGCGTCATTGTTCAGCGTGGCAAATCCGGTATAGGTTTGCACGGCTTCCACCACCACCGCACTGGCTCCGGTGATGCTGCTGTCGAGTGCCTGCACATTCACGCCGCTGCTGCTGTTGCGGGCTGCGCGCAGGCTCACCTTGCCGCCCGCACCGCCGCTTCCCGCGCTGACATCCAGGCGGCTGCCGCTGGCGGCATGGATGCTGCCGCTGGTGGAGCCCATGGCAATCGTGCCGCCTGCCTTGCCAGCCTTGCTGGAAGTGGCAATCAAGTTTGCGGTGGATGCCAGCGTGAGGTCCGAACCTGCATACAGCGCAATGCTGCCCTGCTCGGCTGCCGACGCATCAATGGTGCCGGCCACCGTCAGGCTGCCATTGTCTGCCGACAGGTCCACGGTCTTGGCGCACACCACATCGCTGGCAGCCACGTTCACATTGCCACTGCGCACGCGCAGCTGGCGTTGACCGGTAAAGCCACTACCCAAACCGTTGCCCAGTGCGCTGTTGAAATCCGAAAAGCTGGCCATACTGCCCACATCGGCCTGCACGCGCGCGCCCTCGCCTTGCCCACCGGCGCTGTTGGCCGTGTTGCTGCCCAGCAGGTTGCCGCTGGCCACCTGCAGCGTGCCGTTTGTGGCCGACAGCACCAGCGTGCCGGCATCGCCCCCCGCAGTGCCCGACACATCCACCACGCCACCGCTGGCCATGCCCACATTGCCGTTGGCACTGTGCAGAACCACTTTGCCCGCCGGGGCGGTACGCTGCTTGTCAAAGAAGGCAACACTTTGTCCCGATACGTCCACCCGTCCGGTGCTGCCTAGGCTGACATCGCCGCTGCGGGCCTCTGCCGTGAAGCTGCCCCCGTGCAGTTCCACCGCGGTGTTGATGGCCACGCTGTCGCCGCTCAGGGCCCACTTGGCGCCCAGCCCGGTGGTGGCTGCCAGCGCCGTGGCGGGTGCCAGGGCATTGAGGGCAATGCCGCCGCCCGTCACGGTCAGGGTCTGGTCAGCGCCGGCCGCGCCACCCAGGCGCGCGGTGTTGATCACCACCGGCACCGATGCATTCAGGCTGCCGCTGCCCTGGCCCAGCACCTGCCCGCTGGAAATGGCCACGTCGCTGAAGCCGTCCAGCGTCTTGCTGCCCGCACCCAGAGTGAGGGTGTCGCTGACGATGGCCAGGCGGCGCGCACCGGCCGTGCCGGTGTCGGCATAGCTCAGCGCGCCCGGGTTGGAGAACTGCACCGAACGCGCATTGATAGACGCCTCTTCGCTGCCCGTGCCACGCGCCACAATCGCCGCGCCCTGCAGCGTAATGCTGTTCAGGGTGGGCTGGTGGCTGGCGGCGTCGAGCTCGCCGACCCTCACATTGCCAAACAGATCGAATGTGGAGTAGCTGGTAAAGGCCATGCTGGCCAGTGCGCTCAGGGCCTTGAGGTCGTCCTGCGAATAGGTCACACCGCTGGCATTGCCCGCCGCGCCGAAGTTGACCTTGGCAGCACCCACCGCCAGGTTGCCGGCCACGGCCCGGCCGGATTTGGCAAACGTGGTGCTGCCCTTGAAGCTGTTGTCTTGGGTGGCGTCCAGGGTGATGGCCTTGGAGGCGGTGAGCGTGCTGCCAATGCCATTGACCACTTCGCTGCTCAGCGTGCCCTGTGTGCTGCCGGGGTTGCCGGTGCGCACAAAGCTGCGGGCGCTGTTGGCCACGCGCACCAGGGCGCCCATGCCTGCGGTGGTGATGGTGCCGCCATCGCTGCCCGTGCCATCGGCCACGATGGTGCTGCCGGACTTCAGGGTGACCGTGTCGGTGGCCGCGAGTATGACTTCGGGTGCCTGCAGCGCATGGCCCGCACCGTTGGCCAGGGTGGTGTTGGTGGCGCCTACCTGCAGCGTGGTGGTGTCACCCACTACGCTGCGCGTGCCGCCCAGCAGCAGGCTGCTGGCACCCATGGCGTTCAGGGTGTCGACTTGCAGCACGGTGGCCGTTGGGTCCAAGCCGGTGGTGGCACCGCTCACAATGGCCAGACGGTCGGCGCTGATGTCCACCGCCGCACCGCGCCCGCCGCTGGCGGCCGTGGTGACAAAGGCGCCATTGAGCTGCAGGCTGTCCGCACCGGTGCCACTGGTGGCAATGCTGAGCAGTCCGGCATCCAGGGGCCGGTTGTTGCCATCGGCAAAGAAGTCCGAGGCCTGCGTGACTGCCAGCTCAGAGCGGGCATGGATTTGCGCGCCAGTCAGCACCTCAAAGCCCTTCCAGCTGGCGTCCTTGGGCGCGCCGCTGCGCGAGTCGGTCAGGTAGCCACTGGCAATGCGCACGCCGTCCTGGCGCGTGTATTCCTGCCCCGGCAGGATGCTTGATGCCGTGTCCAGGCGCACCGCAAAGGCACCCGGCAGCAGCGCGTAATGCGCGGGCAGCAAGGTGTAGGTGCCAGCGGCCAGGCCGGGCATGCCGCTCAGGTAAATGGAGCTGCCAGTGCGCAGGGCAAAACTTTCCTGCGGGTCGCTGGGCGCAAAGCCGCCCTTGAAGCTGGGCACCACGGCGTAGATGTTGGCGTCGGCCAGAATGTCGCGCGAGCCGCCCGGGCCCACGGTGAACTCATAGGCCTGCAGGTTGCCGCCACCGGCCACGTTCACGGTGGAACCGTTTTGCATGTCCACACTGGCGCCGTTCACGCTGACGGACTTTTGCGGCAAGCTGCCAATGGCCAGCTGGCCCTTGGGCACCTGGGCCGGGTTGACATTGACGACCCAGCTCAGGCCGTTTTGAATCTGGCCCAGCGGCAGCACCGAGCCCGCGTCCGCAGCCACCGAGGTCACACTGCCCGCGCCCAGCGTGACCTGGTTTGTGGCATTCAGCGCGACCTGTCCCATGGGGGCCCAGATGCGTCCGGCCTGTTCAATATTCTGTGCCTCCACCTTCAGCGAGCCCAGCGCCGACATCGGTTGGGTGGGTGCATTGCCCAGCGATTCAAAGCGTACAGTCTTGCCCGCCGCCTGCAGCGTCACATCGCCGTAGCTGCTGGGCGTGACGACTCCGGCCTGCAGCGTCAGCTTGCCGGTGGTGCGGATGTTGGCCGAGTTTTCGTAGCTCGCGGTGCTGATGCCAGCGCTGTCGAGCTTGTCGCGGGTGACGGCGCTGAGCTGCACCAGCTCGGTCCCCGCCAGCGTGGACGAGGCCATGCCCTGCAGGCGCAGATTGCCCGCCAGTTCCAGCATGCGCCCACGGGCCGTCAGGGTGCCCGTGCCACTGGTGCTGCTGTTGCCCTCGGTGCCGACCCGGTTGGCGGTGTCGTAGTTGCCCAGGCGCACCGCGTCTGCGGTGAGCGTCACGTTGCCGCCACTGGTTTCGATACGCGCGGCATCGAGCTTGAGCTCGCGCAGGGGCAGCGCGCCGCTGCTGCCCATCTCCAGGTTGCCGTCCAGCACGATGCCATCACGGCTGCTGATGGCGACGGTGTCAAAGCCGCCTGCCGCAATTTTGTCCACACCCACGCGTGCGCGGGTCACCTCGGTCTCGGCAAACAAGGGGTTGGCCTGGGTGGCGCTGGTGCCCGCGCTCTGGTCGGCCACGGTGTTGGCCAGATGCAGCTCACGCGCTTGGGCGTCATAGCCCGCGCCCTGGGTGGCCAGGCGCGCGTTGGACGACAGGGTGATGGCGAGGTTGCCGTTGCGGTTGCCTTCGCTACCCCCTTGGGCCTGCAAGGTCGACGCCAGGATGAGGCCTTCTTGCGCCGACACCACCACATTGCCAGCGTCGCTGCCCACCAGGCGGCCTATGCCACCGGATTCGTTGGGCACATCCAGTTTCACCGGTGCCACACCGGCCACCGAAATGCGGCTGCCCGCCTGGGCTGCCACATAGCCGCTGCGTGCGCTCAGGCTGACGTTGCCGCCCGCCAGCACCGTGCCCTGGGTCAGGCCTTTGGCATCGACAAAGGTCAGCGCTGTGCCGCTGGCATCCAGCACCGCGCCGCTGCCCAGCCACAGGGCATTGCTGTTGGCGGTGTCCGCCACATAGCCACTGCTGCGGTCGGTGGCCAGGCTGATGCTGCCACCGTGCGCCACCACGCTGCCTTCCACATCCAGGGTGTTGCGTGCGTTCAGGGCAATGCTGCCACCGGCTTCTGTCGTCACTGTGGCACCCTGGCCAATGGTCAGCGCACCGGTGCCGGCGTCGCCTTGCTGCGCCGACAGGGTGAGCTTGACGGCCTTGCGCACAGAGGCATCGCGCAATACCAACTGGCTGCTGTCAGCCATCGCCGTACCGGTTGGCAAGACATTGGCCGAACCCAGTATCTGGCGGTTGCTCTGGCGCGCCTGCACCACGGTGTTGGCTGCCACATCCAGGCTGCTCAGGCCGGTCAGCGCGTACTCGCCAAAGCCGCCCTGCGTCAAAAAGTCGGCGTCCAGCCGCAGCACACCGGCAGCGTCTGCGCCACCGATCTGCAGCTTGTTGGCCGACAGCGTCAGCTTGCCGCCCTGCGTGGCCCCATAGGCCTGCAGCACGGCGGGCGCGCCAATGATTTCAAAGGCCGATGCCGAAAGCGCGCCCGCTTTGCCGGTGCTGAGCTTGCCGGTGGCCGACACATACGCACCCGCGCTGGCGTCCACCACCACGCCCTGGCCGAAGCTGAGTTTGCCGTGCGTATCAAAGCCGCCGATGTCACTGTTGCCTCGGGAGGCTGCGCTTACGCTGATGCTGCCCGCATCCAGCACCGGCAGCGTGCTGCTGACCGCGCCATCAAGCTTGTCGTTCACCCACTTGCCACCGACTGCCAGCACCACCTTGTCGGCAAGGCGCAGGCTGGGGTCGTTAAGCGGGTTGGTGTTGGTGTTGCGGGCCGCCAGCGTGATGCTGCCGCCAGCCGACTTGATGCTTTTTTGCACCGTCAGGGTGTTGGCCACCAGTGTGACTTCACCCTTGTCGGGCGCGTTCAGTTCGGCCTGGCTGTCCAGGCTGTTGTTGGTGTAGACCTGCAGGTTGGCAACCTTGCCCGCGCCCAGCAGACGGCTGTTGAGCTCCAGGGTTTGCTGCGCTGCGCTGCCCAGTGCCGCGTCCATGGCAAAGCCATTGGGCAGGCTGGCGCTGCCGTCCCGGATCAGCACGTTCTGGTTGATCTGGTAGTCGCCCGCATTGCCCCCTGCGGCCGTGCCCACGGCCAGGGTGGCGCCCTTGGGCGTTGCGCCCGAGGCGCGCTGGCGGTTGCCCACGGTGGTGTTGCCCAGCACATCGGCCTGCAGGTACACCGGGCCCAGCGACTGCACGCCCAGCGTGCCCGCATTCTTGCCCTCGGTGTAGCCCTGCACATAGCGGCTGCTGGTGGCGCCCGTGCCATAGGTTTCTTTGCGGTTCCAGCGGCCATAGTCCACCACCAGCTGGTTGGGCAGGCTGGTGTAGCGCGTGGTGGAAACCGCATTGGCCACGTCCACGAATTTGCCGTTGGCGCCCACCTGGCTGCTCTGCACCACAGCGCCCTGGTAAGCCAGGCTGCCGCCCGACAGATTGACGGTGGCGCCATTCTCCAGAATCGCCTCGCCCTCGGAGCGCAGGTTGACCGTGCCGCCCGCCGTGGAGCGTTCGGCAACCGTGCGCGTGGTCTTGGCGGCGTAGGCGGCCAGACTGTCCTGCGCAATCAGGGAGTTGGTATTGGCCTGTGCCTGCGCAATGTCCACAACCACGGTTTGCCCCCGCAACACACCCACCTGGTTGATGGGTGAGTCTTTGAGTTCGTCGCCGCGCAGCTGCACTTCCACGGTATTGCGCGCCACCGAAACGGCCACGTCGGACAGGCCCGCCACATCGATCACGGCGCCCGCGGCAATGTCCACCCGTGCCGTGCTGGAGGGCAGCACAAAGGTGGTGGCCGACGAGGTCAGGCGCGAGGGGTCATCGAGCGCCAGAAAATCCACCTTGCCCGAAGGCGCCACCACGCTTGCACCACCGGCCATGTAGATGCGCTGGCCCAGCACGCGGATTTCGGACTGCTGGTCCAGACCCGTGCCACCTTTGTCCAGGTTGTCCACGGCCGTGGTGGCGTCCGTCACGTCCGGCAGCACCGAGGTGACACTGCCTGCGCCCAGAGTGACCTTGCCGGCCCGGCTGGAGTCTGCCGTGGTGCCCACTGTGGTCATGGTGTCCTTGGCCATGAGGTAGACCGAGCCATTCGACACCACCGAGGTGGTGGCTTTGGCCATGCCATTCTGGTTGACGGCGTAGCCCACCATGGTGATGTTGCCGCGCGGGGTGGACAGGGTGCCGCTGTTGCTCACATGGCCCAGCAGGTCTTCGGCCGCATTGGCCGCTGAGAGCGGCACGCTGGTGTTGGCCGCGCCTGCATTGGCGGGGCTGTCCACCTCGATCAAGAGGCCGCGCAGGTTCAGGTCGGCGTTGTCTGCCACGCGCAAATAAGCCTTGGTGCCTGCGGCCAGAATCACCTGGCCGTCGGGCGCGGTGACGCTGCCGCGGTTGACCACGGTGGGCGCCAGCAAGAGCACGCGGCCCTGGCTGCCCGCGGTGATTTGCGCACCCTCCATCACCTTGATGAAGCCGGTGCTGCCCTCGAACTGCGGCGTCAACTTGTCGCCCAGCAAACCGCTGGTCACAAACTTGTCGGCCATGTTCAAACTGGTGGCGGTGAAGCCGTTGAGGTTCACCTGCGCGCCGTTCATGAAGGCAATGCCGTTGTTGTTCACCAGGATGATGTTGGCCTGCTGCCCCGCGCCCTGGGTGATGGCGCCCGAGATCATGCTGGGGTTGGCGTCCCAGATGCGGTTGAGCGAGGTGAAGGCTGCTCCCTGCACCAGGTTCTGGTTGGCCAGTGAATCCACCTGCTGGAACTTCACCGTGTTGCCCGCGCCCACATTGAAGCTCTGCCAGTTCAGTATCGATTTGTTGCCCACCTGGCTGATGGTTCCCACGTTGCCGGCTGTGCTGTAGCTGGCATTGCCATAGGTCACAAACGCTGGTGCTGCGCCACCTGGCCCGGCCACCGGCAGCACCGCAAAGGCGGGTGCTGCCAGCACGGCGCTGGCCAGCGCCACACCGGCCAGCGTCACACTGCCGGGCGACTTGCTGCGGCGGCGTGCGGTCTCGGCCTGGGGCACCACCATGCCAAGGGTGGCGTTGAAAACGAGCTGGTAACAATTGCGGTTCATGGCATCAATCCTGGGGTATCGGGTGGCGGCGGCGGGTGGTTGCGGCTGTGGGGTTCACCACTCTTGGGCGAGGCGGAAATGCAGGCGGCTGTCGCCTTGGCGGGTCTTGCCGATGGCGTTCTGGGCAAGGGCCCAGTCCAGCGTGGCGCTCAGGCCGCGCGCGCCGCTCACGCGCAGGCCCAGGCCGTAGCTGGAGAGCTCGAAGCGGGCGTTGGCAAACAGCGGGTCCACCACCGTCACCCAGCCCTGGTCGGCAAAGGCCAGCAGGCGCACATCGCTGACCCAGCCGGGTGCGTCACTGGCAGCAGCGGTAGTGAGCAGGTTGGGCGTGCTGGCTTCCAGCGTGAGCGCCATG
Organism: Comamonadaceae bacterium; assembly: GCA_947374485.1. GTDB lineage: Bacteria > Pseudomonadota > Gammaproteobacteria > Burkholderiales > Burkholderiaceae_C > Allorhodoferax. Next base: position 38,539 of record CANCCF010000009.1, read on the forward strand.
CCGGTTTCACCCGAGGCAGCCGAATCAAAATAGCCGCGCACCGTGTCCACGCCGCCAATGGAGAATTGTTCGTTCGACACCAGCGCCTGCCCGGCCAGTTGCCAGTTGCCGCGTGCCTGGGCCGACCAGCCTTCACTCCAGGTTTCCTTGTGCGAGAAGCTGCCCTTCAGGTAGGCATAGTTGGGGCGGCCCTTGAAGCGCTTGTCGGCAAACTGCTGCTCGGTGCCCACCAGGCCCATCATGTGGAAGTTGAAGCTCACGCCCACGCGTGTCTCGCGCTCCGCAGTGCTGAAGCTGCCGTCCCAGCCTGCCACCAGGGGCATGTAGGTGATCGGTGTGTTGAAGCTGCCGCTGCCCAGCTGGGCCACGGTCTGGTTGAAATCCTTGTAGTCCACACCCAGCGTGGCACTCTGGAAAAACGTGCTGCTGCCCGGCAGATTGGCGATGTAGCGCAGGCCGTAGATATCGCCCGCGCCCAGGGTGTTGATGCCCTCGGCCACGGCCACGTCCGAGGCCGAATGCACGGCGTACAGCGCCAGCATGTTGCCGTTCTTCTGCGGCCAGTTGTAGTTCACGGAGAGCACACGGCTCTCGTTGGGCTGCTCGGGCACGCCCTGCAGCGAGAGGCCCAGGCTGTGCTGCGCATCCCACAGGTTGTCCCAGCGGATGGAGGCCGCCGCGTGCGTGGGCGTGGTGCCTTCGCTGTGGCGGTCGTTGAGTTCCACGCTGGCATGCAGGGGCAGCTGGTCTTGCACCTTCAGGTCCACTTCCACCGTACCGGCCTCTTTGCCGGGGCGCAGCACCGGGCTCACACGGCGGTCGGCGCCGCGGTTGAGCGTGGCCAACTGGTCCTGCATCTCGTCAAACTGCGGCACATTGCCTTCGGCCAACTGCGGCACGCGGGCCTTGATCTCGCCCAAGGAAAAATAACGCGACTCCACCACGCGCAGTCGGCTTACCGGGGCCTCGGTCACGGCCAGTGCCACCTCGGCGTTTTGCACCTTTTGCACCGGGATGCTCACCAGCACCGTGAGGTAGCCGGCATCGTGGTAGGCACGCTCCAGCGCCGTGCGCGCAGCTTCCACATCGGCCAGTGTTTTTTGTTCACCCAGATAGGGGTACACGGCGCGTTCCACTGCGGCCACCGGCAAGAGGGTGGAGCCGTCTATGCGGTACTCGAACACATCAAAGCGGGCCGCCTCCTGTGCATGGGCGGTCAGCGTCAAAGCCATCAGGCAGGCGACCAGCACAGCGTGCAACACACGTACATTCCGCATTACATTCATCCCCAGCCCGTTACCCGGGCAAAACAACAAATGGCGATACGCGGTTGCCCACGTATCGCCTTGACTTATGCACTGCCCCCGCCTGGCTGGGCCGGGGGCATGGAGCCTCAACTATTTAGTAGTTGCGGTTCAGGGGAGCGCACTGGTTGTTGTTTGCGTAGGACACGTTCAGGGTCTGTGCGCCAGTGTTGTTGCCATCCGGAATGGCGGAGGCAGTCCACTTGGTTTCCGTCACAGCAGCCAGAACCGCTGGGTTTTGTGCCTGGGCCAGGAAGGCGTTCACAAAGGCCAGCTTGGCGCCGGTGGTGCGTGTGGGGATGTTGAAGCTGGTCCAACCTTGCATGTTCCAGTCACCGGTGTTCAGTGCCGCAACAGTGGGGAAGGTGCCGGTGCCGGTGGTCACAGGGCCCACGGTGGTGGACAGGCCATCACCGGTGATCTTGCCTGCGCCGTCCAGCGAACGGAACTGCCAGTTGCTAGTGGTCGTGGAAAAGCCCAGGCTGTCCAGGGACAGCACGCCGATGGCCTTGTAGCCGCCAGCAGGCAGTGTGCCGGCAGCAGTGGTGCCAAAGTCGACGGTCACGTTGGCGCCGCTGCGGTCCTTGGCGGTGTAGGTACCACCGGTCACAGCCGCGTTCAGGCAGTTGCGCACAGCGCCCGAGGAATCGTTCTCGATGACGATGGGGGCACCTTGGCCGGCGCCATTGGCAACGGTGAAGGTCCGTGTGGTGGCGTTCCAGGCGGCGGAGTCAGCACGGTTCAGGGGCAACTGTTGCGCAACGTTGCTGCAAGGGTAGTTGCCAGCCCACATGTTCATCACGGCTTGCGAACCCGAACCTGGGGTGCGGCGGCAGATCACGATGTCACCAGCGCTGGCGCCAGCCACTTGAGACCAGTCACCAATCTGGCCGGACATGATGGCGGCCACGGTGGCGCGGTTCAGGCTGGCAGTGGATTCCACGTTCTTGGTGACGGGGATGCCAAAGGCCTGGGCATACATGGGCTTGGCAACCATCAGAGCGCGCTCGGCAGCTGTCAGTGCGGTGTCGGCCACTTCGCCTTCGGTGTTCACAGGGGCTGTGAAGAACACAGGTGCCACGTCGGACATGCCGGCATCGGGCACGCGGGTGGTGGTGGCAGAGCTGGTGCACTTGTAAGGCGTAGCGACAGAACCGTCACCCACGCTGCCGCAGGTGCTGTCAACCAGCAGGGACTGGATGGCCTGGTTGCGAGCTACGGGGTTCACACCGTACACGGAACCACCGCTGTTGCGGTAGATGATGATCACGGCGCTGCCAGCGGCCCAGGTGCCAGTTGCATTGGTCAGGTTGCCGGCCACGGCCACGTAGCCAGAACCGTTCACGGCGGTGACGCCGTCGTTGTTGAAGTAGGTGTCACCGGTCACCATGTTGGCGGCCAGGGACTGGAAGCCCTTTTGCACGGCGGATGCGCCGGAGATGAACACGATCTGGTTCGAAGCGGTGGCTTGGGAAACCAGTGCGGCTGCAGCGGCGGACATGGCGGCGTTGGCGGACAGGCCAGTGGCAGCCAGGCAGGCGGCGAGAGCGATTTTGTTGAATTGCATGGGTAATCTCAATGAATAAATAAGGAACGAGGGAAACGGCTTTTCAATGGCCAGTCGGCAGCCTGCTGGCAGCCGACTGGCGTTGCCTGTTTAGGCAGTCTTGCGGTTGCGGCGACGGGCAATGGTGCCCACCAGGCCCATGCCGGCCAGCAGCATGGCCAGCGAATCGGCTTCAGGCACAGCGGCCACGGCGCCGATGTTGAAGGTGTTGCCAGCCATCCAGGCGTGGGCAGCCACCGGTGTACCAACCGTCGTGTAGGTGGACTTGGCGGTGGTGGCGCCGGGAGCGTTGACGCTGATCACGTTCAAGCCCGTGGTGTAGTCGCTGTTAGCCAATGAGCCATTGCTGTTGAAGTTGTAGCCATAACCAGCGCCGGTGAAGGACAGTGCGGAAAGTCCGATATATGCTGCGCTGCTGGCGGAAACGATGGACTCGGTCACACCGGCCACAGCGAAAGCGCCCAGGTTCAGCTGATCATTGATGAAGGTGCTTTTGCCAGCGTTGGTGATTCGGGCGTTACCCTGGGTCAGTGTCACCGTGCCATTGCTGCCGTCCGATGTGGTCAAGCCACGTTGTGAGCCCAACTGGTCATTGGCAAAAATGGTCCAGGACACAGTGGCTGCATTGGCAGTAGACAGCCAGGTGCTCAGGGCGCTGTCGGTGAAGCTGTAGCCAGGGCCGCCGTTGGAAACCAGAGTGGCCAGGCCGTCCATGGTCACGCCAGTGTTCAGGGCGAAGGACGAGTTGGCATCCCAGATGGCGAACAGCACGGTGCCGTTGCCGCTGGCAGAACCGTCGTCAATGATGTCAGCGTTCGCAGCGCCAGAAACCAGGGCTGCAACAGCCAGGGCGATCAGTTTGATTTTCATATAAGTAGTTCCAGATAAGTTTCAAAGGTGTTGACTCAAGGCTTACCGATTCCACTGAATGAAATCTGCTCACCCCCTAAGTGCGTCAAGCAGCGGTTTATGCTTAACTGGGATGAATTTTGGAGAGCGGGTGTTACAGGCTTTGCAATCCAGACACGCAATTCACTAGTCCTTTCAGACCGTTCGCGGCCGATTTGGGGCGCTTTTGTGCGCCAGGCGCACTTAATTGGGGTCGGTCGGCGCCAAGAGGCGCAGCGTGGCGCTCTTGCCCACGGCCTGGGCGCGGTTGGTGACGTTGAGCTTGCGCATGATGTTTTGCACATGGCTCTTCACCGTGGGCTGGCTGATCTCCAGGATCTGGCTGATTTCCTGGTTGGTCTTGCCGTTCTTCACCCAGTGCAGCACCTGGATTTCGCGCTTGGAAAACATGGCCGAGGGCAGCACGGCACTGCTGCTCTCGCCCTTGTCGTTCTGGCGACCCAGCACGCGGTACAGAGCCATGTGCAGGTAGGGCATGAGCAACTGCAGCAAGTGGGCTTCGCGTGCGCCCGGCGATTGCTGCAGCCCGGTGAATACAAAGAAGCTGCCCAGATGGCCATGCACCTCTGCCGGGCCATGCGCCGAGGCGGAGCCCAGGTGCAGCTTTTTCATGTCGGAGATGAGCTGCCTGCGCCCTACCTGTTCGGCATGCGTGGCGCAGTACAGGCGGGGCTGCTGGCCGTGGCGCAGCCAGTCGTCCACGATGCGCGGCAGCAGCTCGGTGACAGGGTCTGCGCCCTCGCTGGCAGGCTTGCGCGCCACGCGCGAGAAAGCCTCGAACTTGAACTGCATTTTTTCGATGTCGCCAAAGGCGCAGTACACGGTTTCGTGCGGAATGAAGCCCTGCAGTGCACCCTGCACCCAGAGGTAGAACTGCGGCCGGTTGGTGACGGCCAATGCACTCTCCAGCGTGGTCGCCAGGTGTTCCAGATCGTGCTTGTTCAGGCGCGCCAATTTGCTCATGGCGTGCCTCCTGTGCCATCGCCCGTAGCTCCTGCGTGGAACACCCACTGTGCGTAGCGCTCGGTGCCGTTGAAGGCCGCCTCGCTGCCCTCAAAGTAGCGCTTGAAGCTGCTCGATTCCGAGCGGCTGTGCAGGCCCACAATGCGCTCGCCGGCGGTCACCAGCACCCAGTCGGCCTTGCCCGTCATCGGGTCGGGGTAGAGGCGGCGCAGGTGGCGCAGCGTGACCAGTGCGCGCCGGTCGTCGAGCAGGTCCTCCAGCCGCGCCGGATACTGCTGCGCACCGCCCGCCTTGCTGGCGAAATAGCTGTCCAGCGCCTGGCGGTATTGCTGGCCTGCAAACAGCAAGTCGTCCTCGCGTATGCGCTGCGCCGTGCTGTGCCAGACCTGGCCTGCGCCAGCCGCCAGCAGGCCGAGCGCGGCCACGGCAAACAGGGCCATCAGGTAGCCAAAGCCGCCCTGTGTTTTTTGCTTGCCAGCCCGCTTACCAGTCCGCATAAGGCTGTGCCTCTCCACCAGCGCCGCTGTGCACATCCCAGATGCCCGGCTCGTCGGCCAGGGGCACGCTGATCCAGGTCTCGCGGCTGTCGTTCACCGGGTCGGTGGGCAGGCGCGCCAGGTAGCGGCGGGCCACCAGTTCTTCCAGGTCTTGCGGATAGTGGCCGGTGTCGCCGTGGTACTTGTCGATGGCGTCGCGCAGGGTGGCCAGGGTCTGGCGCAGGGCCGCTTCGCGGGCCCGGTCCAGGTGGTTGAAATAGCGCGGCGCGGCAATGCTCAGCAGCAGGGCGACGATGGCCATGACCACCATCAGCTCGATCAGCGTGAAACCTGCCTTGCGTGCGCGTGCCATGTCACCACTCCCGCAAGGGGATGCCGTTGAGGCCGGTGCGGGCGGAGCGCGAGTAGACGTCAAAAACGTCTTCGCCTTCCATGGGCAGGTCGGGCGCGCTGGCATAAGAGCGTTTGCCCCAGGTGGCGGACGCGGGCGCGCTGGCGTCGTCAAAAAACGGGTCGCGCGGCAAGCGGCGCAAGAAATATATTTTTGCCTTGCCCGGGCTCTTGGCATCCACCACACCCGCCTCCAGTTCGTCCAGCGTTTGCGGGTAGCCCGAGCCATCGGCGCGGCGCGCCACGCGGCCACTGTCGGTGGCGCGCTTGTAGGCGTCCAGCGCCTCGCGGATCTGGCGCAGGCCGGTGCGCAGTTCGCCTTCGCGCAGGCGCTGCACGCCCAAGGTGCCCAGGGGCACGGCCACCAGCGCCAGGATGCCCACAATGGCCACGGTCACCACCAGTTCGATCAGGGTGAAGCCGCGTGCGCTGTGCTTCATGGGCGCACGGCCGGGGCGGGTTCAACCACTACGGGTGTCATGTCAAAGGCTGGCATGGAGGCAATGTCCTGCACGCCCTCGGGCGCTTCCACCACCACAGCTTCGCGGGCAGCCCGGGGTGCGGGCGCATCGCGCGGGCCACCGGGCGGGTTGGACGAGAGGGACAGCGCGCGTGCGGCTGCGTTCTGCACCTGCAGCACGGGCCGAAAGCCTACCGAACTCTCGGAACCGGAGGGTATGTTCACACCCGCACCCTGCGGCTGCGCCAGGTTGCGCACGATGCGCGGCGTGATGAGCAGAATGATTTCGGTCTTGTTCTTGGAATCACTCTGGCTGGAGAACAATCGGCCCACGCCGGGTATGTCACCCAGACCCGGCAGGCGGTTGGCGCTGCTGCGTTCCTCGTCGCTGATCAGGCCCGCCAGCACTTGCGTCTCGCCATTCTTCAAACGCAGGACGGTGGCCGCAGTGCGGGTGCCGATCTGGTAGGCCTGCGAGCCCGCCGGGCCGGAAATTTCCTTCACGATGCTGCTCACCTCCAGTCCCACCCGGATGCCCACCTCGTCGTCCAGGTACACGTTGGGTTCCACATCCAGCTTCAGGCCCACGTCCAGATACGACACCGAAGCCGACACGCCCACGTTGGCGGTGGAGGTGGTGGTGAATACCGGCAGCTTGTCGCCGATGTGGATCTTGGCCTTCTCGCGGTTGCGCACGCGGATGCGCGGATTGGCCAGCATGTTGCCGTCGCCCACCTGGTTTTTCAGGTTGAGCATCAGGCCCGGGTTGGCCACAAAGGATGTCAGGCCACTGGTGTTGTTGAGGTCGATGTAGCCGGCCGCCAGCGCGCCGCCCAGCGTGGTGCTGGACTGGCTGACGCTGCCGTTGACGGTGACCGAACTCGTGGGTGGCGTGAGCAGGCCATAGCCCACCTGGTCGGGAAAGCGCAGGCCCAGCTCGCGCAGCTTGCTGCGCGAGAGTTCGAGCACCTCCACATCCAGCATCACCTCCGGCTCGGCAATGTCGAGCGACTCGATCAGGCGCTCGGCCAGGCGCACGGCCTCGGGTGTGTCCTTGATGACCAGCAGGTTGAGCTTCTCGTCGAAGAACATGTCTTTGGTCTTGACCAGCAGCTTGACCATTTGCATGGCCTGCTTCACATCGGCATTGGCCAGATAGAAGCTGCGCGTGACCAGCTCCACATACTCCTTGGCCTTGGCCGGGGTGTTGGGGTAGACCAGCACCGAGTTTTCGTTGAGCACCTTGCGCTCGAGCTGGTTGGTGCTGAGGATGAGTTTGAGCACATCGTCGATGCTGGTGTCGCGCACGAAGATGGTGATCTTGGTGTCTGCGCGCACGTCCTTGTCGAGCACAAAGTTCAGGCCCGAGCTGCGCGCTATCACCTCGAATATGGTTTTGAGTGGCGTGTCGCGAAACTCCAGCGTCAGCGGTTTGGCAAAGGCGGGCTTGAGCGTCGGTGTGGCCACCTCGGCGCGCGCGGCCTGCTCGCGCAGGCCGGCCAGTAGCTGGCGCGCCTGGGCATGGCCCGGGCTCTCGGCCACCGCCGCGCGCAGCAGGCGTTCGGCCTCGGGCAGCTTGCCTTGGGCGATGAGTTTTTGCGCCTCTGCCACGCCCGCATCCTGGCGTTGCTGCACAGCCAGATCGGCCAGGCCTTCGCGGGCGCGCTGGTTGTTGGCATCAAAGGCCTGCACGCGGCGGTACAGGGCCCCTGCTGCTTCGCTGTGGCGCTCGGCGCGCTCGGCGTCGGCGGCCACCAGCAACTGGCTGGCGGCCACATCGCGCTGGCGGAAGTATTCGGCGCGCAGCTCGTGGTCACCCGGGTCTTCGCGCATGGCGCGCTCGAGCTGGCCCACGCCTTCGTCCACGCGGCCTTCGGCAAACAGCAATTTGCTGTCGCGCACGGCGGTGTTGCTGGCGCAGCCGGATACCAGCAGCAGGCAGGCACAGGCGACCCATGCCAGCGACAGGTGCAAGGGGCGGGAGTGGGGTGCGGTTTTCAATTTTCGCTTCCGAAGGTGAGGCGCTGTTTTTCACCCAGCGGCACATAGACAAAGGTGATGGCCGAGGCGCTGATGCCCTCCACCTGGTAGTTGGGCAGCGTGTCGCCGCTGTGCAGCACCAGGTTGCGCCCGCCCTGGCTGACAAACACGGTGACCGCGGCGCCGTCCTGCATCTTGCCCAGATAGGCAAAGGGCAGAGGGGGCGCGCGCGGCGGCGGTGGGGGTGGTGGTGCCTTGGCCTTGGGCACCGGTGGCAGCCAGCTGTGGGCGGCAAAGGGGTTGGCCCGGGTGGGGTGGATGCGGGGGCTATTCACAGCAGCGCCAGCGCTTGCAGAAGCGGCGCCAGTTGCAGGCTGCGCGGGCGCAGTGCCCTTGCCGTCTGCATTGCGCACCGTGGCGGTGATGGCGTCCTTGGCCTGCTCGGCCTGCGCTGCTGTATCGCCCGGTTGCCCAGGCCAGTCCAGCACCGAGGCGGCCACGGTCAGCACCAGGGCGGCTCCCAACAGAAGGTGGCGCAACTGGGCCATCAGGGTGCTCGCAAAAAAACGGTCAGGCGCACGCGGGCGTCCAGCAGGTCCACCGCGGCGTCGTCGCGCTTGAGGCTGAGCTCGTCCAGCGCGGCGTTGGGCAGGGCGTTCATCACCTCGCCGAGCCAGGCGTGCAGGTGCACATAGTCGGCGCGCAGCGGCACGCTGATCTGGTAGCGCAGCAGGGGGCCGGAGCCCGCGCGGGTGACACGGTATTCGGCCGTGGCCAGGGCCACCTTGTGGCGCGCGGCGGCCGCGTTGAGCACGGCAATGGCTTCCACCGCCTCGGTGGCATCGGGCAAGGTGGCATAGAAGGCGGCCTGGCGCTGCGCCTTGTCATCGGCGGCCTGGGGCTTTTGCGACTGTTGCTGGCGCTTGGCGGCCAGCTCCGCCTGCAGCGCGGCATTGCGCGCATGCAGGCCGTCCACCCACAGCAACTGCAGCCCCACGGCCAGCAGCACCAGCAGCAAGCCCACGGCAGCCAGCCAGCCCTGGCGTTGCAGCTGGTAGCGCAAATGCGCTTGGAGCATGGTGGTGTCGAGGCTGGCATTCATGGTGCTGCACCCCAGTCGGCATCGAGCGAAAAGCGGATCAACTTTTGCGTGCCCGAGAGCTTTTCTTCCTGGCCCGTGAGGTACACCCGGCTCAGCAGCGGCGACGCGCGCAAATGCTTCACATAGGCCAGCGCATGCGCCATGTCGCGGGCCTCGGCCACCAGGTGCAGGCTGCCTGCCGCGGACTGCGCGTCCACGCTGATCAGGGCCACGTCTTTCATGCTGTGTTCTTCGAGGGCGTGCAGCAGCGCGTTCCAGGGGCGCTGCAATTGCGTGTCAATGTGCGCGTCAATCGGTGCGCCCGGTTGCGCATCGCCACGCGCCAGTGGCGCAGCACCCACCTCCAGGCGTTTGGCGGGTTGCGTGCTGCGCATCTGACGGTCCTGGCGGGCCTGGCGCGCCTGCAGGGTTTGCCACTGGGCGTCGGCCTCGGCAAAGTCCTGCGCCACCCAGGCCAGGCCCAGCAGGGCGGCCGCCATCAGCAGCAGGCCCATGGCGGTGGCGGGGTGCCTGCGGGCACCGAAGTGGATGGCCAGGGCCTGCATGGCTAACAGCCCATGGCCAGGCGCAGGCCCGGCTTGGTGGGGGTGGCCAGCGGCTGCGGCGCCAGCCAGGTGAAGGGCGGGCCGCTCATGACAAAGGGCGCTTCCAAGTCACCTGCCAGGTAGAGCGGCGCGCCATCCGGTACCGTGCAGGCACTGGCCATGTGGGCCATGAGTGCGGCCAGAGGGGCCTGCCAGTCGCCGGCCACGCGCTGGGTTTGCAGGGCCTGCCATTGGCCGCCTTGCAGCAGGCCCAGGCTGAGCATGTCGGCCTCCAGTGTGCCGAACCAGAGCGCGGGGCCTTTGAGGCGCGCGCGCCAGGCGTCAAAGGCGGCAGAGAAATACGGCGTGACGGTCTGCAGCTGCGCGCCACAGCTGCCGCAGGCCTGCTCCAGCGCCGCCATCAGGGCGCTGTCCACCGCCGCGGCCGGTGCGGTGCTGCCGGGCAGCAGCGCAGCGGGTAGCACCTGCCAGTCCTGCGCCACACGGCCATAGGTTTGGCGAAAGCACAGGGCCGCGTAGGCCGCAAGTTCCTCGGCACTGCCGAGCTCGGCGCGCCAGGGCAGGAGCTGCCAGCGGGCAAAGCGCCCGGCCAACAGCACCTGCACCTGCAGGCGCGGCTTCTTTTGCTCGGCAAGCCATTGCGCCAGCGCGTCCACCGCAGCGCGCCAGGGCGCTGTCTGCGGGGTGGGATCGGCTGCGCACGGCAGGTACTGCACCGCCGCCTGGCGCGCCAGGCTCAGGCCCATGCCAAGCCCCAGGCCAAAGCGTGGCAGGCGCGCAATCGCCAGCCCCTGCTGTGCCAGACCCACGCGCAGCATGCCTGCACTAGGAGACCACACGGTTCAACTCCTGCAAGGTGGTCTCGCCCCGGCGCACCATGTCCAGACCGGCATCGCGCAAGAGGCGTGTGCCTTTGCGGATGGCCTCTTCCTTGATGCGGCGCACCGGCTCGCGCGTGACAATCATCTCGCGCAGCACGTCGTCGAGTATCAGCACCTCGGCCACCGCCTTGCGGCCCTTGAAGCCGGTGCCGCGGCAGTGCGCGCAGCCTATGCCCGCACAAAAATCAAAGCCCTGCACATCGGTGATGCCGCTGGCCACCAGCAGCTCCGGCTCCGGCTGCACGGGGGCCACGCAGGCGGGGCAGTTGGTGCGCATCAGGCGCTGCGCCACGATGCCGTTGAGGGCGGCCACCAGGCTGTACGGGTCCACGCCCATGTGGGTGAAGCGGCCCAGCACATCAAACACATTGTTGGCGTGCACGGTGGTCAGCACCAGGTGGCCGGTAAGGGCTGCCTGCACGGCAATCTGCGCCGTCTCTCCGTCGCGTATTTCGCCCACCATGATCTTGTCCGGGTCGTGGCGCAGGATGGAGCGCAGCCCGCGTGCAAAGGTGAGTCCCTTTTTCTCGTTCACCGGAATCTGCAGCACACCGGCGAGCTGGTACTCCACCGGGTCTTCGATGGTGATGATCTTGTCGTGCCCGTTGTTGATTTCGTTGAGCGCGGCATACAGCGTGGTGGTCTTGCCGCTGCCGGTGGGGCCGGTCGCCAGCAGCATGCCGTAGGGCTCTTCTGCCAGCGCACGCAGGGCCTTCAGGGTCGGCGCATCAAAACCCAGGGCCTCCAGGCGCAGGCCCACCTGGTCGGAGAGGCTTTGCTTGTCCAGAACGCGCAGCACCGCGTCCTCGCCGTGGATGCTGGGCATGATGGAGACGCGGATATCGATCTCGCGCCCGTTGGCCGAGACCTTGAAGCGCCCGTCCTGCGGCACGCGGCGCTCGGCAATGTCGAGCTCGGCCATGACCTTGACGCGCGAGATGATCTGCCCGGCATGGTCCATGCCGAGGTTGCCGCCCACATGGGCCAGCACGCCGTCAATGCGGTACTTGATGAACAGGCCGCCGGGTGTGGTCTCCATGTGGATGTCGCTGGCACCGGCCTTGAGTGCGTCATACAGGGTGGAGTTGACCAGGCGCACCACGGGGCTGGCGTCTTCGCTGATGGAGCGCAGCGAAATGTCTTCGGCCGTGCTGTCGGCGGTGGTGTTGCCCTGGCTTGACACAATGCCGTCCATGGCGCGCAGGGTTTCTTCGTGGCGTGTGAACAGGGCGGCAATGTCGCCGCCTTGCGCCACGCAGATTTCGGGCATCAGGGGCAGGTGCTCGCTGGCCCAGGCGCGCAGGCCCAGACCAAAGGGCTCGGCCACCACCAGCAGGCGCTCGGTGCCGTGCTGCAGCAGCAGGCATTCGCGTGCACGCGCTTCCGCATAGGGCAGGGCGTCAAAGGCGGGCTGCATGGCGTGCATCTGCACATTGCTGAGCTGGCGCAGGCTGCTCATTTCACACTCTCCGCCAACTGGAAGATGGGCATGTACATCAGCACCACCACCGTGCCGATTACCAGGCCCATCACCAGCATCAGCAAGGGGCCCAAGAGGCGCGTGACCCACTCGGCCCAGCGCGCCATCTCTTCGTCGTGGAAGGCGGCGGCGCGCTCCATCATCTCGCCCATGTTGCCCGCGCGCTCGCCCACGCGCAGCATGCGCAGCGACACCGCCGTGGTCAGCCCCGACACCTCGAATGCATGCGAGATGGCCTGGCCCTCCTGCACCTGGCGCGAGGCCTCTTGCAGGCGCGGCTGCAGTGCGGCCGAAAGCAGGCCGCTGACCATCTCCAGCGCGGGCACGATGGCAATGCCGCCGCGCAGCAGCATGCCCAGCGTGCGGTAGAGCCGCGCCAACTGGTAGATGCGCATGCGCTCGCCCACCGCCGGTATGCGCCACAGCAGCCCCAGCAGGCGCTTGGCCGCCAGGCGTGCGCCACCGGCCAGCAGCAGCACGGCCAGCGTGGCCAGCGCCAGCAGCACTACCAGCCAATACTGCTCCAGCAGCAAGCCGCCCTGCAGCAGCAGGCGTGACAGAAAGGGCAGGTCGCCGCCCATGTCTTCGTAGATGTGGGCAAAGCGCGGCACCACATAGCCCATCAAAAACAGAATCACCAGGCTGCTCACCGCCACCAGAATCACCGGGTAGATGGCCGCGCTCACCAGCCTGCCGCGCAGGGTCTCGAGCTGCGTGGCATAGGTCACATAGCGCGCCAGCGATTCCGACAGGCCGCTGGTGTGCTCGCTGGCCCGCACCGAGGCCACATACAGCGGCGCAAAGGCGTGGGGCGCCTCTTCCAGCGCGGCTGAAAACGGCAAGCCCCGCCGCAGGTTGCCCAGGATGCCCTGCAGCACATCGCGCACACCGGGGCGCGCCTCTTTCTCGGCCAGGGTTTCAATCGCCTCCAGCAGGCTCACGCCCGAGTTCAGCAGCTGCAGCAACTCCTGGCTGAACAGCACCAGGGGAAAGCG